>NZ_JBHVBO010000010.1:0-52103 GCF_042668085.1 Isoptericola sp. NPDC057391
GACTTGTTCCTCAAACGGCCTGTTTGAGGAACAAGTCAGCACGCTCGATGCGTTCCCGGGCCGCTCACCCCGTCCTGTGGCGGGCGCCGCCCTCCACGTGGATGGTCTCGCCGGAGACGAAGCCCGCGCGCAGCAGCCACATCACCGCGTCGACGACGTCGTCGGGCTCGCCGTGGCGGCCGACCAGGGTCCCGCCGGCGCTCCTGCTCAGCAGCGCCGCCTTGCCGTCGCCGAGGCGGTCCCAGGCACCGGAGTCGACGACGCCGGGCGACACGGCGTTGACCCGCACCGGCGCGAGGTCCGCGGCGAGGTGGCGGGCGAGGTGCGCGACCGCGCCGTTGGTCGTGCCCTTGACGAGCGAGCCCGGCCCGGGCCGCCACCCGACGACGCCGGAGAACAGCACGATCGACCCGTGCGGCCGCAGCACCGGCGCGAGGTGCTTGGCGACCAGCATCGGCCCGAGCACCTTGGCGGTGAACGCGGCCACCAGGCGGTCGTGGTCCAGCTTGACGGCCCGCACGTCGTGGGGCGCCGACCCGGTGGTGACGACGTGGTCGACCCCGTCCGCGAGACCGGCCGCCGCGGCGGCGATCGTCGACTCGTCCTGCAGGTCGATCCGCAGCGCCGTCGCACCGATCTCGCCCGCCAGCGCCTGGGCGGCCGTCAGGTCGCGGGCGCCGACCACCACCTCGTACCCGTCCTTCGCGGCGCGTCGCGCGACCGCCGCTCCCAGCGCCCGCGCGCCGCCGATGACCAGGACACGTTCCATCCCCATCACTCCCTCTCGTAGGATCGGGAATCACGGTATGGATTTGATACCGGTACCTTCAACGGAACTGGGGGACGACCGTGGGCAAGGCGTACAACGTGATGGCGGCGACGTGCCCGAGCCGGACCGTGCTCCACCGCATCGGGGCGCGCTGGACCGTGTTCGTGGTCAACGCCCTCGACGACGGCCCCCGCCGTTTCACCGAGCTCAAGGCGCACATCCAGGGCATCACGCCGAAGGTGCTGACCGAGACCCTGCGCACCCTCGAGGCCGACGGCCTGGTCGAGCGGACCGACTATCCGGAGAACCCGCCGCGCGTCGAGTACGGCCTGACGCCGCTGGGGCGCTCGCTCCTCGAGCCGCTGCGCGCCGTGCGCGCCTGGGCCGAGCAGCACGTCCCCGACATCGAGGCCGCCCGCGCCCGCCACGAGGAGCGGGCGTCGCTCGGCACCCTCTGACCCGGCCCGCGGAGGCGCGCCGGGCCGCCTACAGGGCGGGCGGTCCCTGCCGGACCCGCGCCAGCAGACGCTCGGGCGTCGCCTCCGCCGGGTCCCACCACGAGTCGACGAACCAGGTCGCGCCGGCGTCCGCGAACGCGCGGGCCAGGTCGCGGGCCTCGCCCGCGTCGGAGGGGAGCAGGCCGGACGCGACGACGTCGAACGGGCCGGCGTCGGGCTCGCGCTGCTCGGCGACCCACGCGGTGAGCTCGCGGACGGCGTCCGGCCCGGCCTCCGCCTCCTCCGGCGTCGCGGCGCGCGCCTGCACGACGATCCCGTCCCAGCGCAGCGTGCGGTGCAGGTTCTTCAGCGGCGGGTTCGTCGCGTCCCAGACGCCGACCGGCCAGACCGGGATGCGGCCGTGGACCGGGGGCGCGGCGAACCGGAACGGGCCGGTGCGCACCTGCGCGCCGTCGGCCTCGAACTCCTCGCCCGACCAGGACGTGCGCAGCCACTCGAGCGTCTCGTCGAGGCGCTGGGCGCGCTCGCGCAACGCCGTCGGCTGGCCGGGCACGGACGTGAAGCCGCGGTCGTCGAGCACGCCGACGCCGGCCGGGAGCACCAGGCGACCGCCCGAGAGGTGGTCGACCGTCAGGGCGCGCTGGGCCAGCTCCCACGCCCGGTGCCGCGGCACGGCGAACACCATGGCGCCGAGCGTGATGCGCTCCGTCACGGCCGCGGCGCCGGCGAGGACGGCGAACGGGTCCCAGGCGGTGAGCGCGTCGCCGCCCCAGTCGCCCATGCTCATGCCGTCCCAGCTGAAGAAGCCGTCCCAGCCGTGCTCCTCGCACTCGCGGGCGAGGGCGACGTTCTGCTGCGGGGTGCCGAAGCTGCCGACGAAACCGAACCTCATGTGCGTCTCCTTCGTCGTCCGGGGATCTGGGTCGACGCTACGCGCGGCGTCCGACACGGCCGTGAATGCGGGGAACGTAAGGTGTGCGGGTGCCTGACGAGAACGAGAAGCCCCTGGTCGAGATGTGGACCGACGGTGCCTGCAAGGGCAACCCGGGGATCGGCGGCTGGGGCGCGCTGCTGCGGTCGGGGGAGCACACCAAGGAGCTCTACGGCGGCGAGACCGTCACGACCAACAACCGCATGGAGCTCACCGCCGTCGTCGAGGCGCTGCGCGCCCTGAAGCGGCCCAGCACCGTGGTGATCCACGTCGACTCGTCGTACGTGATGAACGGCATGCGCACCTGGATCGCCGGCTGGAAGCGCAACGGCTGGACCACCGCCGCGAAGAAGCCCGTGAAGAACGTGGACCTGTGGCAGGCCCTGGACGCCGAGGTCACCGAGCACGACGTGCGGTGGGTGTGGGTGAAGGGGCACGCCGGCGACCCGGGGAACGAGCGCGCCGACGAGCTCGCGAACCTGGGCGTCGACTCCGTCCGGTAGGTGCGACGGACGTCACGCCGCAACCGGTGGCGCGCGCTAATAGGCTGGACCCATGGCTTCCCACTACGACGTCGTCCTCCTCGGGGCTGGCCCCGGCGGCTATGTCGCCGCGATCCGTGCGGCCCAGCTCGGCAAGTCCGTCGCCATCATCGAGGAGAAGTACTGGGGTGGTGTCTGCCTCAACGTGGGCTGCATCCCCTCCAAGGCGCTGCTGCGCAACGCGGAGCTCGCCCACATCTTCAACCACCAGGCCGACTTCTTCGGCATGTCCGGTGACGTGACGTTCGACTTCGGCAAGGCGTTCGACCGGTCCCGCGAGGTCGCGGACGGCCGCACCAAGGGCGTCCACTTCCTCATGAAGAAGAACAAGATCACCGAGTTCGACGGCCGCGGCACGTTCCGCGACGCGAACACGATCGAGGTCGCGCTGAACAAGGGCGGCACCGAGACGGTCACGTTCGACAACGCGATCATCGCCACCGGCTCGCAGGTCAAGCTGCTCCCGGGCGTCGAGCTGTCCGAGAACGTCGTGACCTACGAGAAGCAGATCATGACGCGCGAGCTGCCGAAGTCGATCGCCATCGTCGGCGCCGGCGCCATCGGCATGGAGTTCGCGTACGTCCTCAAGAACTACGGCGTGGACGTCACGATCATCGAGTTCCTCGACCGTGCCCTGCCGAACGAGGACGCGGACGTCTCCAAGGAGATCGCCAAGCAGTACAAGAAGCTCGGCATCACGCTCCTCACGTCAACCGCCGTCCAGACCATCAAGGACAACGGTTCGTCGGTGACCGTGTCCTACAAGGGCGTCAAGGACGACAAGCCCGGCGAGATCGTCGTCGACAAGGTCCTGTCCGCCGTCGGCTTCGCGCCGAACGTCGAGGGCTTCGGCCTCGAGAACACCGGCGTCCAGCTCACCGAGCGCGGCGCCATCGCCATCGACGACCACATGCGCACCAACGTGCCGCACATCTACGCCATCGGCGACGTCACCGCCAAGCTCATGCTGGCGCACGTCGCGGAGGCGCAGGGCGTCGTCGCCGCCGAGACCATCGGCGGCGCGGAGACCCAGACCCTCGGCGACTACCGGATGATGCCGCGCGCCACGTTCTGCTCCCCGCAGGTCGCGTCGTTCGGCCTCACCGAGCAGCAGGCCAAGGACGAGGGCTACGACGTCAAGGTCGCGTCGTTCCCCTTCATGGCCAACGGCAAGGCCCACGGCCTCGGCGACCCCACCGGGTTCGTCAAGATCGTCGCTGACGCCAAGTACAACGAGCTGCTCGGCGCCCACATGATCGGCCCCGACGTCTCCGAGATGCTGCCCGAGCTCACCCTCGCGCAGAAGTGGGACCTCACCGCCGACGAGGTCGCGCGCAACGTGCACACGCACCCGACGCTGTCCGAGGCGATCCAGGAGTCCATCCACGGCATCGTGGGGCACATGATCAACTTCTGACCCACAGGTCAGGGCCGGACCGTACGCCAGAGGCCCGGGTCCGCGGAGCTCCGCGGGCCCGGGCCTCGTGCCGTCCTCAGGAGGTCACGCGGACCCTCAGGTGCTTCTGCCCGACCACGACGCGGGTGAGGACGTCGGACGTCCGGGTCCGCTCGAACGCGGTCCTGCCGCCGCCGATGACGAGGCTCAGCTGCATCTCGTCGTTGCGGAGGTTGCCCTGCAGCAGCCGCTGGACCGAGGCGAACGACGTCGGGCCGTAGAACTCGTCCTGGTAGGTGTTGCCGCCCACGACCGAGACCACGCCGCTCTGGCCCTTGAGGCGCTTCGGGATCGCGATCTCCTCGCGGAAGACGGAGCGCGTGCGGCCGTCCGAGCCGAGCAGCTGGGTCCGCAGCACGAGGGTCTTGCCGGCGCGGACCTTCGCGGTCCTGCCGGTGACGTCGACCCACCTGCCGCCCGTGCGCTGCTGGATCTTCACCACGCGGTGGCGCATCGCGTTGTCGCTGACCGCGACGGCGTTGGTCACGCCGGTGAGCGTGACGTTCGAGATGGACGAGAGCGTGGCCACGACGGTCGCGAGGTCGAAGGCGCCCGTGGAGCCGACGTCGGCGGGCGCCTGGTACCGGTCGGCGTACCGCAGCGTGAAGGGGCTGCCGCTGCGGGTGCCGGTGATCGTCCAGGCGTGGGTCTCCGACCCGCCGATGACGCCGTCCACCACGCGGTCGTGGTTCGCGACGCCGGCCAGGAGGGTGACGTCGCCGAGGGCGGACGGGTCCAGCACGTGCGTCGTGCCGGTCCGCGACCTGGAGTGGTAGGTGACCTTCGACCTGACCGACGTGGGCGCGGGGGAGGCGCCGAAGGTGCCCGCGATCCCGGCGAGGCGGTCGTCGGTGACGGTGCCGCCGAGCTCGCCGAGGTTCGCCACCTTGAACGGCACGCCCAGCGGGTCCTCCTGGACGTAGACCGCGTCGGCGGCCGCCAGCCCCAGGCGCGTCCTGCCCGTGAAGTTCAGCGGGTGCCCGAACGCGACCACCCGGTCGCCGCACACCGACGTCGCGGTACCGATGCCGGCGAGGGAGATGTCGCCGTGCGACAGCACCGCGCCCACGTTGCCGCCGGCGACCACGGTGTCGATGCCTGCCGCTGCCGTGCCGCTGGACCGGCCGATGCGGTAGGAGTCCGGGGTCACCAGCTCGCTGCCGCCCGCAGCCTTGACCGCCGTGCGGGCGCGCGCCAGGTCGATCCCGCCGACGCCCATCGGCATCGGCAGCTGCCGCAGACCCTGGGCCGCCTCGGACCGCGTCACGTCGGTCTCGGCCGCGATCCGCGCCGCCAGGCGGGTGCCCACCGCCACCTCGGGCGCGGCCTTCGCGGCGCCGAGGTAGCCCTGCATGTCCTCGAAGGGCGTGATGCCCGCGACGGGAGAGCTCCCGAAGGCGAGGCCGTACGCTACCGCGCCGATCAGCCGACCGTCCTCCGCGTACACCGGGGACCCCGACATGCCCTGCCAGATGCCGCCCGCCGCGTCGATCGCCGGGGAGTGCAGCTCGGCGACGATCATGTCCAGGTCGGGGCCGATGCCGTCCGACAGGACGCCGAGCACCTCGCCGGTGAACGCCTGCGGGGTGGTGCCCTTGCTCACGGTCAGCCCGTGGACCGGCGCCCCGCTCGCCACCTCGGCAACCGGGAACGGCGCCGCGCAGTCGGGGGTGGGGGCCGCCGTCGCCGACGGGCCGACCGCCACCAGCCCGGCCAGCACCAGCGCGCCGGCCGCGCCGGACGCCGTCAGCCCGGCGGCGCGACGGCCTGTTCCGGATCCGGGGAGCCGCCGCCGACGGCGTGCCGCAAGGTGACCTTCCATGGGGGGAGTGGGCGTCGTCGCCCGGCCGTCCCCTGCGGCAGATTTCGACATGGCCACAGCATCCTCGACCGCGCGGTCCGGCGTTCCGGTGGACACGGGTGAAATCGCGGGGCCCGCTCCCTTCGTGGCTTCTGCAAGAGCGGCTCGTCACGCGACATGATGACGACGAGGGGTCGCGTCAGGAGGGGGAGCAGTGCCGACCACGAGTGAGAGGCCGCCGCCGGAGCGCACGCGCCGCCTGCGCCTGCCGTTCGGGGTGGCGGTGGCGGCACTCGGCATCGTCGCGCTCACCGTCGTCGCCGCCGTCGTGGGTCCGCGCGTGTCGACTCCGCAGCAGGCGTGCCCGGCGATCGGCTACTCCAACCTGCTCGAGGTGACGCTCGAGGGAGACACGTCCGAGGTGGCCGTCGTCCAGGTGCGCGACGGCGACCAGTGGCAGCCGCCGTACCCGCCGGACGCACAGGTGCCCGCGATCCCGACGTCGCACGACGGCGACACGTGGACCTTCACGCTCTTCTCCTCGCCGCGCTCGATCACGCTGCGTGCGCTGGACGACGACGGCGACGTGCTCGCGCGGACGGAGGTCGACGTCGGCTGGGTGCGCGTGGGCGGGACGGCCGAGTGCGGCGGCCCGATGGAGGCGCAGGTCGACTGGGCGATGTGACCCCGGGCGGGCCGGCACGGGAGGATGGCGCGATGGGCGCCACCGAGTTCGTCATCGAGACCCCCGACGGGGACGTCGGTTTCGCCGGGGCCGGATCCGCGGCGGAGTTCCTCCTGGACGGCGGGTTCGCGAACGCGGACCGCGAGCCGCATTGGCACCTGCGCTGGTGCCTCGACCGCATGGCCGTCGGCGAGTCGATGGACGTCGGCCCCGCCCACGTCGTCCGCGAGGCGGCGCCCTGAAGGCCGCCGCCGTCAGGAGAGCGTGCGCGTCACGTGCTCGAGCCAGCGGCTCACGGTGGCCAGCTCGTCGTCGGTGAAGCCGTCGGTGAGGCGGTCGTTCAGCTCGGCCAGCGCGGTGCGGACGTCGTCGAGCGCCGCAGTGCCGGTGGGCGTGAGGTCCAGGCGGACGGTGCGTCGGTCGTCGGGGTCGGTGCGACGGCGTACGAGGTCGGCGCGCTCCATGCGGGCGAGCAGTCCGCTGGCGCCGGCGGGGGAGGCCTGCAGGGCGGTGGTCACCTCGCCGATCGTCGCGCCGGGGTGGTCGGCCAGGTGCAGCAGCACGCCGGCGGCGGGGGCGCCGAAACCCTGGCCGCCGTTCCTCTGTTGACCGTGCGCTGCGGCGTGCGCGCTGCCGCGCCGCGCGATCCAGCGCCGCATCTGGCGTTCCGCCGCGGTGGTGAGGAACACCAGTCGTGGCGGGCGGCGCGTCATCGTCGCGGCTTCCTGGCGCGGAAGCGGACGTTACCGTCCTCCTGCGCCGGAGCGGCCCCGGCGCGGGCGTCGAGCCAGGCGAGGAGCTCGGGCCACAGCGTGTCGCGCAGGCCGCGGCGGAAGAAGCCCATGTGCCCGATCGCCTCCACGCCGCCGTCGGCGGGGCTCCAGGTGCGTCGCTCGACAGTCGCCGCCGTGAGGCGGTCGGTGATCGCGTCGATCTGCGCGGGCGTGGCCCACGGGTCGTCGGTGAAGCCGACGGCGAGGACGTCGCCCGTGACGCGCGCGGCGTCCGCGGCGGCGGTCATGGTCGGGTCGTCGAAGAAGTAGTTCGGCATGGTCGACCAGCGGCCCCATTCGAGCATCGCGGCGGCGGTCATGTCCTCCCCGAGGCCCATGCGGCGGCCGGGGACGTAGCCCAGCACCCGGGCGGTCGCGGGGCCGAGCGCCCGCAGGATCAGCCGGACGCGCGCCCGCTCGGCGCGGTCGGGGATGGTGGACGTCGCGGCGACGTGCGACGCGACCGTGACGAACCCCGCCAGGCCCCGCGAGCCGTTCCCCAGCGCCAGGGCGTGACCGCCGATGCTGTGCCCGATCGCCAGCTGCGGCACGTCGCCGAACCGCGGGCGCGCCCACGCCGCGACCGCGGGGACGTCGTCGGACATCCAGTCCCGCATGCGCAGGCCACGATGCTCACGCGGGCTGCCCGACCGGCCCGTGCCGCGGTAGTCGTACGTGATGGCGACGTACCCGTGGGCGGCGAGGAACTCCGCGAATCCCGTGTACAGGCGCTCGGGCACCGCCGTCGCCGGGTGGATCACCACGACGCCGCGCGGCGACTCGTCGGCCGGCTTGCGCACCTTGCCGACGACCCACCCGCCCGCCGGGATCTGGATCCGCAGCTCCTCGGACTCCACTGTCGCTACGTCGTCACTTCGCATGCGAAGTACCTTAGCGGCCTGCGCGACGGATCCTGTGGGCGAGCCGGCCGGGGAACGGGTCGCGTGTGGCACTCTTCGGTCGTGAATCAGCCGAGCCGGCCGCGACGGGGCTTCTGGTACCAGGTGTGGCGACCGTTCCGAGCCGTCGGGCGCGGGGTCGTCCGCGTCCTGGAGTTCTTCGAGCTCATTAGCCTCGTCGTGAACGTCGGACGCGGCGCCGCCTGGCTCTTTCGCGGCGCGGGGAACGTCGTCGCGCGGGTCTCCGACTGGTGACGGTCGTGCGTGGTCCGAAACTCGCCCGCTCGCACTGATGACGAAGCTGACGGACATAGCGATCATGACGCCATGAACCCTGTGCGCTACTCGGTCGCAGACACGTCGGGGCTACCGTGAGGGCCATGGCTCTCCCCGGTCAGTTCAAGTTCCAGGCCGTGTGCGCTGGCCTCTTCGCGGTGCTCGGTCTGGTGCTGCTCATCACCGCGGACTCGACGACGACCAAGGTCATCGCGATGGCGCAAGTGGCATGCGGAGTCGGCCTGGTGCTGCTCGCCTTTCGCGACGGACGGCGGGCGAACACTCGTCGCGACGAGTTGGACGCCGAGGAGCGCCAGGCCTGATCGGGCATGGTCTGATAGGGCGAGGCGACCATCTGACGGTTCAGGCCGTCGGTTTCCTCGGGTAGTCGATTCTCGACCAGTCGCCGCCGTTCGGGTGCTCGATGCTGTCCGACCGTATGTACGCGCGGACCCGTCGTGGCTGCCCTACGGCGACGTAGCCCTCGTACGGCGGGATCCAGAACTGCTCGCCCACCCAGGCCTCGCGCTCGTAAAGCGAGTCGATCGTCCCGGCGAGCCAGCCGCGCAGCCACGGGTCGTCGAATCCGAACTCGCGGAGGGCGGCGTCGAAGGTCTGCGGTCCATGGTCGTAGCGCGGCGTGGTGCCGGCGACGGAGTGGAGGGCGAGGCTCACCGCCACATCGTCGCTGGACGGAGGGCCACCGTCGCCACAGGGAGCGGGTGAAGTTCTCGCGGGCCCCGGCGGTCGTCGGTGGGTATGGTCCTGACCATGGGATTCACCTCGCGCGACAAGGTAGACATTGAGGTGAGCGTCGCTTTCGGCGTTGGCGCGGGGTTGCTCGTCTCGTGGGGTAGGTACGAGTCAGTGTTGACGTACGTGCCGACGCTCTTCGCCGTGCTGTGGGGCGCTGGGGCGGTCCTGCGGGTGCGGCGCAAGGAGCGAGCTGTTGCTCGTCGGCTGAACGACAACTAGCCCCGAAGGCCGACCGTTAGTCCTTCCACACATCAGGTGCGCGAGCCAGCCCGGCTTGTCGTGTGAATCACCGGCCGCGAGTTTCACCCGTCCGGGACCGTCGTCGTTGCCCGCTGCATAGATAGCCTCGATGCAGCCCGGCGCCGGGGGCGCTGGAAGGTGAAGCCCGAGGTGCCGACCCCCACAACGCACCGAGAGCGAGACCCATAGAAGTGAAGCGCACCCTGACCCTCACAGCCGCCGCGGCGATCACCCTGAGCCTCGCGGCGTGCTCTGGCGCCGAGGCCCCCGACGAGCAGCCCGCGACCAGCCAGGCGGCCGAGTCGGAGACCACCAGCCCGACGCCCACCGAGGAGCCGGACCCGGTCGCCGAGAACTGGGACGACATCGTCACCTTCGTCGAGGCCGTCTACGCCAACGACGCCGACGTGGCGATGCCGCTCACAGCGAAGGACAGCCCGGCGGCCGAGTACGTCGCGTACATCCGCGACAACGCCTTGGCGGAGCAGACCGCAGGGTTCGATCCGCACATGTTCGACGACGGGTACTCGTTCGATGACGACGAGGAGAAGCAGGAGGTCGACATCTCCTTCCGAGACACCACGGGCAACGGCAGCGACCCGCAGGACTACACCTGGTCGGACTGGAAGATGACCGACGACGGCAAGATCGAGTCCTGGACCGGTGCGTCCGGCTCGATCGAGAAGGTGCTCGGTAAGAAGCACGACAAGCAGAAGGCCAAGGGCCAGAAGGTCACCGTCGCCCATGCCTACAAGTCGAACTCCGGCACGGTCGTCATCGTCCTGAAGGTCGACTCGGAGACCGGCGGGTACCCCGACTACGCGCCCGTCTACGTCGGTCCGGATGGTGTCGCTCGCAAGCCTGCACAGGTGAACGCGACCGACCTGGTCGAGGGAGCCACCTCGTACCTGTCGTTCCTGTACCAGGACGCTGACTTCGGCGGGAAGTTGAAGTACCTCGTCGACTACGAGACCCCGGTGACGCTCACCATCAAGTGACCCCACGGCCGACGCCCCGGTTCCCCCGTCGGAGCCGGGGCGTCGGTGTCCCACCCTTCCGGGCGCTGCCCGACCAGAGAGCGAGGAACGATGAAGACCTGGAAGAGCTGGAAGGTCTTGGCCGTCCCCGTGGCCGGGCTGGTCCTGCTGACGGCTGCGTGCAATGGAGAGATGACCGGCCAGGACCCCGCCGCGACGGAGACGACGAGTACCGCAGGAGCGACCACCACGACCACCGAAGCAACCCCCAGCCCGAGCCCGACTGAGGAGACCGCCTCCGTCGAGCAGTGGGCGTCCGTCATCGCGGAGCAGCGGAACTCCTACGACGACACCGACCAGTCATGGGAGGACGCGACCTGCTCGTCCCTCGCCGCAGTGGATGGCGCGGTCGATTGTCAGGCCATGATGATGTCGATGGGGCTCGTCGCGGCAACGGCGAACGTCACGATCAGCGGCGCCGCCGACCCGGACGGCCCTGCGTACATCGGGAAGCCGCCCGCCGAGATACGGACCCTGCTCATCGACACCCTCACCGCCGCGATGATCGCCGAGGACGCGTTCACGCCGGTCGATATGAACTGCTTCGACGAAGGGATCGAGTGTGCGGGTGAGGCGTCCGAAGCCGAGCGCGCGTGGGACACGCTGGGTGACAAGTACGCCGCTTGGGACCCGTACCTGTAGCGAGGAGTCCTGCCCGCCAAGGCCAGGCCGCCCATCGCGTGATCCGGCCGGAGTCCTCTGGGGCTCTCGATCACATCCGCTGCGGGCACCGGGACGCGACCGTCCACACGTCTGGCACCCGAGGCGCGAAGGTCCCGGAGCGTGGATGCGACATCCGAGCGCCACGACGAGCGCACCAGTCAGGTGAGCCTCCGGCGCCGGCGCGAAAGGCGCGCCCCGGCCCGGGAGGTGCCGGCGTCGCCAACCAGTCGATGGCCTCGGTCGGTCGGGGACGTCGCTTCGGACCACCGCGACGAATTCACCCGGTGCTGGGGTCGGAACTGGACCTTGCGGGCCAGGTCGTCTCTCCGGGGGTTCTACGCTTCCGGCAGGAAGACGAACTGGAGGACCCGTGGGCGCCGAGCTTGAGCTGGTCAGTGATGGCAGCGGTCTCGCTGTCGTCGGTGCGGAAGACGCGATCGAGCAGTTCCTGCTCGACATCGACCTCGTCGTCACGGACTCGCGGCCTCTGGCGCAGGCGGCCGTGGAGGGTGTCCACGCCGCCAGTGGCCTCGGAGGCCTGGCGCTGCAGGCTGGCGGACAGATCGCGGCCGAGTCTGGTCGCTGGCTCAAGCTCACGGAGGAATCTGCGGCGAAGGTCCGCGAGTTCGGCCTGCAGGCGACCAAGGACAATCCGGCGATCAGTCACGCGATGATCGGTAAGCCGGGCGACGTGCAGTCCTGGATCCAGGTGGTCAGCTCTCCGGCCGCGCTCCTCACGAACCCTGCAGCCCTCGCCTCGATCGGGACGATGATGGCCCAGCGCGAGCTGCAGCGGTCGATCGATGAGCTCCGTGAGTATCTCGCGCAGATCGACAAGAAGGTCGACGACATCCTGCGTGCGCAGAAGGACGGGGTTCTCGCCGCGATGATCGGGGTGTCCCTCCTGGTCGACGACGCCATCACGGTCCGCGACGAGGTCGGTCGGGTTCCGGAGATCACCTGGTCGAAGATCCAGGGCGGTGCGGCGACCATTGCCAGCACTCAGGCGTATGCGGTGCGGCAGCTCGATGCGCTGGCTGACGGGCTCGAGTCCGAGCAGGATCTCGGAGACCTGGCCAAAGCGACGCAGGGTGCCCGCGCCTCCGTCGCGGAATGGCTCGCGGTGATCGCCCGCTCGGTGCAGGTGCAGGATGCGATCGACGTCCTCGAGCTCGACCGCGTCGCCGATGCGAACCCCGAGGAACTCGACCGGCATCGTGCCGGGCTGCGCCTGGCGCGCCAGAAGCGCCTGGACGTTATCGGCGCTGCGTGCGGCCAGCTCGTCGGTCGCATGCACGAAGCCTCGAACAGGGCCAACCAGAAAGTGCTCTTCAACCCGTTCGCGTCGCCGAAGGTCGTGGGCGCCAGCAACGAAGTGGTCGGCGCTGTCCTTGAGCTCGAGAGGCGCCTCGATCTCGTGACCGAATCGGAGACCGCCGAGGCGCGTCGTTGGCTCGCCGCCCTTGCGGATACCCGGGACCAGGCGGTCGAATCCGGGCAGGATGCGCTGGTCGCCGCACGACGGCGGAGCGCCCAGGCAGCCGAGAAGACCAGCGATCTGCGGGTCAAGGCGTTCGACGCAGGGTCCGACGGCGTCGCTCGTGCGAGCGAGGCCACCAGCAGGTTCTTCGGTGGTCTCGCTGACCGGGCCCGTCGCCGCCAAGTCGCCGGTGACGAAGCGCGGGTCGACTGAGATGAGGAGCTTTCCTGGAGACCTGCACTGATGTCGCTGACGCTCGAGCCGATCCTGCGTAGCGGAGGTATCGATCCCCACGGGGCCCTCGTGATCCGGCACGCGTACGTCAAGGAGCACGAGGGCACGGGGATGCCCGGCATCCATGCCGACTCCACCGACGAGGAGATCCTCGTATACACCCGCCGGCAGTCGGCATCTCCCCGGATCTTCCCCGCCGCACCGCCTGCCATCTGGGTGGTGTTCGTCCGCGAGGGAGGCGATCGGGCGCGCCTGTGGTCGGTGCTCGAGAACCGCGGCGAGGTCTCGAACGACGGCGCGTTCCGCACCTTCGACCTGGTCGGGTCGGAGCGACTCGCGGACCTGAGGGACCGGCTGGTGATCGGGTGGCGTTCCCCGCGCACATGGCGGCTCAACGGCCCCACGGCCGCGGGCTACCCCGTGATGGAGATCGCCGACGCGCAGCCGGTGCCGTTTCCGGGGTTCGACCGACTCGTACTCGACCACGCGCAGCTCCAGGCGGTGATGCGCGAGCACCGCTACGCCGCATGGCGCACCGCGCTGGCGTCCGTCGTCGGTGTCTACCTGATCACCGATACCCGCGATGGGCGGCACTATGTCGGCAAGGCCGACGGCGCGGAGAGCATCCGGCAGCGCTGGACCGCCTACGCGACCAATGGCCACGGTGGCAACGTCGAGCTGCGCACCATCGACCCGACCAGCTTCCGCTTCTCGCTGCTGCGGGTGTTCGACCCGTCAACGCCGACGCGGGTGATCGACGAGGCCGAAAGTCACTTCAAGGTCGCCCTGGACTCGCGGACGCATGGTTTGAATCGAAACTGACTTCCGGCGCGGCAAGGCGTTCGCCGCGCTGGATCCGGCGAACGATCCGCGCTGGGGTGAACGGCACACCTCCCAGGTGTGACGGTCTCGATGCGCGTGATCTCGGCCGGGCAGGGCTACGCGTACCTGCTGCGGTCGGTCGTGACCGGCGACGGGAACGCGCCGCAGGCGTCGGCGTTCACGCGGTACTTCACGGAGGCGGGCACGCCGCCCGGGGTGTGGATGGGCCGCGGGGTCGAGCACCTCGGTGAGGGCGCACTGGAACCGGGGATGACGGTGACGCCGGCGCAGTTGCAGGCGCTGCTGGGTCACGGCGTGGATCCGGTCACCGGCGAGCCGCTCGGGCGCCCTTTCCGGGAGTACCCGACGGCGAGGGACCGAGCAGCGCGCCGGGTGCATGGTGTGGATCGGTCGCTACCGGCGGCAGCGTTCGATGCCGAGGTGGCGCGGATCCGAGCGCAGGAGGCGGCACGCGGGAGCCAGACGGCGACGGCGGGGTTCGACCTGACGTTCTCGGCGCCGAAGTCGGTGTCGGTGCTGTGGGGGTTGGCGGACGCGACGACGCAGGAGCTGATCGTGGCGGCGCACCACGATGCCGTCGGGCAGGTGTTGGACTTCCTGGAGCGGGAGGTCGCGGCCACACGGACGGGGCACGGGGGAGTGGCGCAGGTCCCCGTCGTGGGGGTGGCGGCGACGGCGTACGACCACTGGGGCTCGCGGGCGAACGACCCGCAGCTGCACACCCACCTGGTGATCTCGAACAAGGTCAAGGCCGCCCACGACGGGCAGCGGCGCACCCTGGACTCGCGCGCCCTGCACCACGCCGTCGTCGCACTGTCGGAGCATTACAACGCCGTCCTGGCCGACCGGCTCACGAACACGTTCGGGATCGGGTGGGAGCGGCGCGACCGCGGCGCGGACAGGTCCACGCAGTGGGAGATCGCCGGTGTCACCGATGACCTACTGGCGAGGTTCTCCTCCCGCAGCCGCGACATCGAGGTAGTCAAGGACCGCCTCATCGACGAGTTCGTCGCGTCGCGAGGGCGCCGGCCGTCCGCGAAGCAGGTCGTGAAGCTGCGTGCGCGGGCCACGCTCGAGACGCGACCCGAGAAGACCATCCACTCCCTGGCGGAGCTGACCGCGGACTGGCGACGTCGAGCCCAGCCCTTGCTTGGCAGCGAGCCGACGGCCTGGGCGCGGCGAGTGGCACTCGGCGGGTCCGTTCCGGTCCTCAGCGCAGGCGCCGTCCCACTGGACCTGGTCGACGACGTCGCGGCCCAGGTCGTCGACGTCGTTTCGCAGAAGCGCGCCACCTGGACGCACTGGAACCTGTGGGCCGAGGCGTCCCGGCAGACGATGGGCTGGCGGATGGCGACCGCCGCCGACCGTGAGCAGGTCGTGGCGCTCGTGGTGGACTCCGCCACGCGCCGCTCAGTCCAGCTCACGCCCGGCGAGCTGGCCAGCACTCCCGCGGCGATGCGCCGACCCGACGGGACGAGCACCCTGCGCCCGCAGCACAGTGAGAAGTTCACCAGCCACGACCTGCTCGCGATGGAGGACAGGCTCCTGCAGGTGGCCGACGACGCCGGCGGGCCGGTCGTCGCCCGGACGACGGCGTCGCGCGTCGTCGCCGGCAGCACGCCCGACGGCGTCCGGCTCGACGCCGAGCAGGCTCACGCCGTCGCGCAACTCTTGACCTCGGGTCGTCGGCTGGATGTGCTCGTGGGCCCGGCCGGTACGGGCAAGACGACCGCGATATGCGCCCTGTCGGCGGGGTGGATCGCTGCGCACGGGCGGGGCAGCGTGGTCGGAATGGCGCCGTCGGCCGCGGCAGCACAGGTGCTGGCGGCCGATCTCGGCATCCCCTGCGACAACACCGCGAAGTGGATCTACGACCACCGCCGCGGGCGCGCGGACTTCGCGCCAGACCAATTGATCATCGTCGACGAGGCCACGCTTGCTTCCACGCGAGACCTCGACACGATCGCGTCCCGCGCTGCGCAGGTCGGCGCGAAGGTGGTGCTCGTCGGCGACCCAGCCCAGCTGCAGTCCGTGGACGCTGGCGGCGCCTTCGCCATGCTGGTCTCGGCGCGCGGCGACGACGTGCCCCGGCTGACCGAGGTGCACCGGTTCGCGCACGACTGGGAGAAGACGGCCTCGCTGCGCCTGCGGGACGGCGACCCTGCCGTCATCGACCAGTACGAAACACACGAACGAATCCGCGAGGGCTGCACCGACGACATGGTCGACGCCGCTTACACCGCATGGCGACACGACGTCGAGCACGGCAGGGCGAGCATCCTCGTAACCGAGTCGGCCGAGATGGTCCGCCAGCTCAACGACCGCGCCCGCGCCGAACGAATCCGATCTGGTCAGACCTCGGCAGGTCGCGACATCGCTCTGCACGACGACGCGCACGCGTCCGCAGGCGACGTCATCGTCACGCGCCGCAACGACCGCCGCCTGCGCACCGGTCCGACGGGCTGGGTGCGCAACGGTGACCGCTGGACCGTGACACACGTGCGCCTCGACGGCGGGCTGGAGGTCCGCCCCGAGGGGCGACGGCGGGGGAGCGTGGTGCTGCCCGCAGGCTATGGCGCCGAACACGTCGACCTCGGCTACGCCGTCACTGCCCACCGCGCCCAGGGCATGACCGTCGACACCGCGCACGTCGTTGTCTCGGCGTCGAGCACCTGCGAGAACCTCTACGTCTCGATGACACGAGGCCGCCAGGCGAACACCGCCTACGTGGTGCTCGACCGGCCCGACCCGCTGCACGCCACCCCGCCCGACCCGAACGTCACCGCGCGCAGCGTCCTCTTCGGAGTCCTGCACCACACCGGTGCCGAGGTCTCGGCACATCAGACGACCGAGAGCGAGCAGAACCGGTGGGCCGGCATCGCCCAACTCGCCGCCGAGTACGAGGCCGTCGCCACCGACGCGCAACGTGATCGCTGGACCCGGTGCGTGCGCCACGCTCTGTGCAACGCCGGCGGCCTCGCGCGCGACGATGCCGATCGTGCGGCGCGGTCCGAGGCGTTCGGGGTCCTCGCGGCGCGACTGCGGCGTGCGGAGGCGTACGGGTACGACGTCGAAGCGCTGGTGACGCGCCTCGTCGGATGGCGGAACCTTCTCGACGCCGACGACATCGCCGCGGTTCTGACCGCGCGCCTGGCTCGCGCGACTGCGCGACCGGAGTGCGGCGTGAAGCCCGACCTCATCGCAGGACGCATCGCGGCCGCCCGCGGTCCGATGACGGAGGACGCTACACGTGCCTTGTCAGAGCGTCGTGCGTTGATCGATGCTCGAACCCTGGAGGACCGATGGCAGGTTGCCCTGCAGGCCAGAGCAGTGTCGGCTGCGCGGCACCGTCGCCGCCGGACGACGGGTCACGCTCAGCGAATCATTCCGCGGTGATGAGTTCTTATCGAGCAACCGGGGCAGGCATCGAGGAGGAACGGCGCGGCCGACATGCTGGAGGAGCTCGGGCCGAGCTCTGGCCAGGCCTGCTGGTGTGGGCGTGCGCGGTCTCGACGAATCGACACGCGCGAGCACCGGGAACCTCGACCGGGCGTGCACCAACCCACCGAAATCACCCGCAAGCTACCCTCCCGGACCGCGGAGCGGGCCCTACCCTCATGCTCGGGCATGCAACGCTGCGCAAGGTTCGGGGGGACGAAGTCGTGTGGTCTGACAACGAGACCGATCGGGACCTGCTCAACTTCCAGGGGGTCGCTGACACCGTCGCCGAGTTCATTCTTCAGGCGAACGGGGCGCCCATCTCCGTGGGCGTCTCGGGTGCCTGGGGTGTGGGCAAGTCGACGATGATCCAACTGACGCGGGCCGCGCTCGAGGAGAAGCGCCACGCGGACGACCCGACAGAGTTCGTGTTCGTTGAGTTCAACGCGTGGCTGTACCAAGGCTACGACGACGCTCGCGCGGCACTGCTGGACGTGATCGCCGTCAAGCTGGAGGCCGTCGCTGAGGAACGCAAATCCGGGGCTGACAAGGTCAAGGAGTTCATGCGCCGGGTCAAGTGGCTGCGCCTGGCGAAGCTCGTGGCCCTGCCGGCGGCGGCTGTGGCGCTGGGGATCCCGCCGGTGGGTCTCGGTGGCGAGATCGCCGAGGTGGTGCGCGACGTGCGCGATGGCGCGGCCGATGGTGAGCAGATCGAGAGCGTCGGGAGCGCCCTGGCCGCGGCGGGCGCGGGACTGCTCAAGCCCGGGCTGGAGATGTCTCCGCCGAAGGAGATCCAGGCGCTGCGCGACAGTTTCGAGGAGACGCTCGAGGCGATCGGGGTCACGCTCGTCGTGCTGATCGACGACCTGGATCGTTGCCTGCCCGAGACTGCGATCTCCACGCTCGAGGCGATCCGACTGTTGCTGTTTCTGCAGAACACCGCCTTCGTCATCGCGGCCGACGACGAGATGATCAAGCGGGCCGTCAAGAAGCACTTCGGCGGCCTCGACGACGACGAACTCGTGACGAATTACTTCGACAAGCTCATCCAGGTGCCCATCAAGGTCCCGGCGCTCGGGATCCAGGAGGTGCGCGCCTACATGATGATGCTGTTCATCGACGACAGCACAGAGCTCGACATCGCCAGCAAGAACACACTACGAACGGCGATCGCGGCGGGCCTACGCGAGTCCTGGAAGGGCGTGCGCGTCGACGGCGCCTTTGTGTCGCAGGTCGACGACCAGCTGCCGGCTGCCCTCGTGACGAGGCTTGAAACGGCCGAGCGTCTGGCGCCGCTGATGACGGGCGCTACCCACATAGTCGGGAACCCGCGACTGATCAAGCGCTTCCTGAACGCGCTGTCGATCCGGATGTCGATTGCTCGGGCGCAGGGTGTCGACGTGGACGAGGCGGTGCTGGCCAAGCTGCTGCTGTTCGAACGGGTGGTTGAGGCTCCCGTGTTCGTCGAGCTCGCGACGAAGGTCAACGAGGACCCCGACGGTCGTCCGACGTTTCTCGGGCCGTGGGAGGCGGCCGTGGCTGCAGGTGCGGAACTCGAGCTCCCCAAGGGGTGGGACACCGCCTTTGCCCGCGACTGGCTGGGGCTGGAGCCGGAGCTCGCCGGCATCGACCTGCGCGGCGCGCTGTACGTCGGGCGCGAGCAGGCACCGCTCGTCACCGGCTCGGACAAGCTGTCGGCGGCTGCCGTGGAATTGCTCACTGCGCTCACCGAGTATCCGCGCGAGGCCCCCCGGATGAAGGACGACCTTGCTGCTTTGCCTAGCGTGGAGCAGGGGTTCATCCTCGACCGCCTGCTCGCGATTGCCCGACCGATCCAGTCCTGGGGCAGCCCGCCGATCCTTGACGCCTGCCTGACGATGGCGAGCATCGACCCGGCGTGGGGCCAGAAGCTAGCCCGCTTCCTGGTCGAGCGCCCGCAGACCCAGATCAGCGCGAGTGTGGTGCCGAAGATCGCCGGGCAGGAGTGGTCGTCCTCGGTGTTCAGCGTCTGGAAGCAGGCAGAGGGCATCAAGGCACCGGTCAAGAATGCCATCGCGGAGCGGAGCGGCAGTGGGAACCTCACAAAGTAGCAGTGGACCGTCCGCGTCCGTTGCCCTGATCCCACCATGGGTGGAGGACATCCCCGTGGACCCGCCCGCCGGTGAGCTACCGCTCGACGAGCCGACGCCGGACGGGACGACCCCGGTCGCCGCACCTGCGAGGTTCCGCGACGCGCGTACAAGCATCGGGCGGTATGCACGTTCCGGCGGCCGCGAGCAGATGCGCCGTGCTCTCGGGCACTACGTCCGCAGTGGGTACGGCGGTGGCGCGACGATGGCGCGGCGGCTTAGCGGCACCTCGCGGACCGCTGCAAGGCTGGGTGCGGCGCTGCGGCCGGGCGCCGGGCCGGACCTGGCTGCAGCTCGCGATGCCGCCATCGCCGGCGGCAAGAACGCCCAGTCCGTCCTTGATGCCATTGTCGAGGCGATCAGGCCGGTCGACGGTACCCAAGACGCCGAGTCGTCGCGCCGGGCGGTCCGCGATGCGCTCTCGGACGTGCTGGAGCGATACCCCGACGCGGACCTGCTCGACTTGGACGACGCACAGCGGCAGTACGTCGTCCAGAGGTTCGTCGGGCTGGATGTATACAACCGGTTCTGCCTCGACTTGGGCGAGAAGCTTGACGAGCACGCGTCGTCCGCGTCTGTTGCCGCGGCTCGGTCCGCGGAGGTACGGGAGTACATTGCCGCGACTGTCGCCGCGGAATTCGACAAGCTCTGGGCCGCCGGCGTGACGCCCGCCAGCCCGGAGCTGGCACGCGTGACCCAAGGCGCGCTCAGGGAGACGTTCCGGGTGTTCGAGGGGTACCTGCAATGAAGTTCACCAGCGGTCCGAAGTCGATCCTTGGCGGGTCATCCGGAGTCGGCGCTACACCGGTCGTGCTGTACAGCAAGACCACTCCCGCCGGTGGTATCTCGGCCGGAGGTTCGGCGGCCGCCACGGTGCGACGCATGCGTCTGGAACCCGCCCCGGCGGCCTGGGACCTGGTCTCCCTCGCGCTGACCGCGGTCGCGGCGGACTTCACCGTGCGGCGGGACGCGAGCGTCGACGGGTGGACCCGGGAGATCGATCTGGAGGTGGCGGTGAGCGACGCGTCGCGGTGGGCCGGCCTCAGCGACCGAATCGCGTCAACGCTGGCGTTCCTCACCACCGACCGTTGGTCCATCGGGTTCGCCGACGGCGTCGACCTGCCCGAGGCGCCGAAGAAGCCCCGCCTGTCCACGGCAGACTCCGCGGTGCTCCTGTCCGGCGGCCTCGACAGCCTCATCGGTGTGACCGACCTGCACGCCGCCGGGTCTTCGATCCTCGCCGTCAGCCACATCGTGCGCGGCGACCAGGCCAATCAGGTCCGCTTCGCTCAGAGGGCCGCCGCCGTCGATCACCTCCAGGTGAACCACAACGTCAGCACCCCGTGGACGGCCAGCGAGACGTCGCAGCGCGCACGCTCGCTTCTGTTCCTGGCGTTCGCGGTGCTCGCCGCGACCGCCACCCAGCGGTACGCGGACGGGGACGTGGTGCCGGTCTACATCTGCGAGAACGGGTTCATCGCGATCAACCCGCCCTTGACCCCCGGGCGGGTCGGCAGCCTGAGTAC
This sequence comes from Isoptericola sp. NPDC057391, assembly GCF_042668085.1. Classification (NCBI taxonomy): domain Bacteria; kingdom Bacillati; phylum Actinomycetota; class Actinomycetes; order Micrococcales; family Promicromonosporaceae; genus Isoptericola; species Isoptericola sp. NPDC057391. The sequence continues at coordinate 20,937 of NZ_JBHVBO010000010.1, forward strand.
CCGCACCGCGCACCCCCACTACCTGGGCGAATTCCAAACGATCCTGAATGCGGTCGGGTTGAGGGTGGAGCTGCGGAACCCGTACGCCGAGAAGACGAAGGGCCAGATGATCCAGGAGAGCGCCGACCCGGACCTGCTGGCCGAGCTTGCGGTGGAGTCGACGAGTTGCGGTCGTTATCAGCGCTATGGTCTCCAGCACTGCGGGCGGTGCCTGCCCTGTAGCGTCCGTCGGGCGGCGTTCCTGTCCGCGGGCTTGCCGGACACGACGTCGTACAGGTACGACGACCTCGCGACGTACGCCAGCGCCGATCTCGAGGACTTGCGCGCTATCGCCAGGGCGCGGATCCAGGTCAAGGACCAGGGCCTCGACCGCTGGATCGGCAACGCCTTGAGCTCCCCGCACGTCAAGAACGCCCAAGAGCTACGCACGATGCTCGAGCGGGGACTAGGGGAACTCGGTGACCTGCTCGACCATTACGGTGTGGTGTGATCGACTTTCACTGCCACCTCGACCTGTACCCGGACCCCGTGGCGGTCGCTGACGAGATCGAGCGCCGCCGAGTCGGTGTTCTGTCGGTCACGACAACGCCGGCCGCCTGGGCCGGGACGGTTCGCCTGGCTCAGGGGCGACCCTCCATCCGTACTGCGCTGGGATTTCACCCCGAACTCGCCGGTTCGCGGCATCGCGAGCTCGACCTGTTCGACCGGCACCTCCCGGAGACCCGGTTCGTGGGTGAGGTGGGGCTAGACGGTTCGCCGCAGTACCTCAGCAGCTGGGAGTCGCAGGTCCTGGTGTTCGACCACGTCTTGAAGGCTTGCGAACAGGCGGGGGACAAGGTTCTGTCCGTACACAGCCGTCGTGCCGCGTCGCAAGTCCTCGACCGCCTGGACCGTCACCCCGCGTTGAACAAGGTGGCCATGCACTGGTTCACCGGAACCAAGGCCGAGCTCCGCCGGGCGGTCGAACGAGGATGCTGGTTCAGCGTCGGCCCTGCGATGCTGCTGGGAGCGCGGGGGCGTTCGCTGGTCTCCGAGATCCCAAGCGACCGGCTGGTCCTGGAGACAGACGGGCCGTTCGCGCAGAAGGACCGCCGGTCGCTGCGACCGTGGGACGTGACAGCCGTAGTCGACGACTTAGCGGATCTGTGGGGAACTACCCGCCAGGGCGCGGCCCAAGTCGTTCGGGCGAACGAGGTGGCCTTGCTTGCGCTGTGAGGGCAAATCGGGCGCCCATACCGTGGGTCGACCTTTGCCGCAGGCCGCTGATGCCGGTGGGGGCGCGCACGTGTGGCCGCGACCGGCGCGCGTCCAACTATGGCCACACTCTGCCGGTAGGGTCGGCGACAACCGTGCGCTCGACGCGAGTCGGCGGCAGAGGTGGACGTTTCGACGCGCCGACTGAGGCGTCTGACAGGAGAACGAGAGCATGAACCGTGAGACCCAGAGGGCCGAGCTGCACAAGACCATCTGGAGGATCGCGAACGACCTGCGCGGGTCGGTGGACGGGTGGGACTTCAAGCAGTACGTGCTCGGGTTCCTGTTCTACCGGTACATCTCGGAGAACCTCACCGCGTACCTCAACGCCGGCGAGCACGAGGCGGGCAACACGGACTTCGACTACGTGAGGGTGCCCAACGCTGACGTCGCGGACGCGGGCCTGGTCGCGGGAATCGTGGCGGAGAAGGGATTCTTCATCCGGCCGTCGGAGCTGTTCGCCAACGTCCGGGCCCGCGCGTCGCGCGACCCGAACCTGAACGAGACGCTCGAGCGGGTCTTCCGCAACATCGAGGCGTCTGCCGTGGGCACGGAGGCGGAGGACGACCTCAAGGGCCTGTTCGACGACGTGGACGTCAACTCGAACAAGCTCGGCAACACGGTGCTCAAGCGCAACGAGAAGCTCGTCAAGTTGCTCGACGCGATCGGTGACCTGAACCTGGGCAACGGGACGTTCAGCGAGAACAAGATCGACGCGTTTGGCGACGCGTACGAGTACCTGATGCAGATGTACGCATCGGCCGCGGGTAAGTCGGGCGGGGAGTACTACACCCCGCAGGAGGTGTCCGAGCTGCTCGCCCGCATCACCGTGGTGGGCAAGACGAGCGTGAACAAGGTGTACGACCCGGCATGCGGGTCGGGGTCGCTCCTGCTGAAGTACCGCAAGGTGCTCGGCAAGGACGGCGTGCGGCAGGGGTACTTCGGCCAGGAGATCAACCTGACAACGTACAACCTGTGCCGTATCAACATGTTCCTGCACGACGTGAACTATGAGCAGTTCGACATCGCCCACGGCGACACCCTGATCGACCCGGCGCACTGGGACGACGAGCCGTTCGAGGCGATCGTGTCCAACCCGCCGTACTCCATCAAGTGGGAGGGCGACACCAACCCGCTGCTCATCAACGACCCGCGGTACGCCCCGGCTGGTGTGCTCGCGCCGAAGTCGAAGGCGGACCTGGCGTTCACGATGCACATGCTGTCGTGGCTGGCGGTCAACGGGACGGCGGCGATCGTCGAGTTCCCCGGTGTGCTTTACCGCGGCGGGGCGGAGCAGAAGATCCGCAAGTACCTCATCGACAACAACTACGTCGACACGGTGATCCAACTGCCGCCCGACCTGTTCTTCGGCACCACGATCGCGACCTGCATCATCGTGCTCAAGAAGTCGAAGAACGACAACGCCGTGCTGTTCGTCGACGCGTCCGCCGAGTTTGTGCGCGGTGGGAACAAGAACAAGCTCGACGACGCCCACCAGGCGAAGATTCTGGACGCGTTCACCGCCCGAGAGAACGTGGACTACTTCGCCACGCTGGTGGAGAACGAAGCCATCGCGGAGAACGGCTACAACATTTCCGTATCGTCCTGGGTCGAGGCCGAGGACACCCGCGTGGCCGTCGACATCACCGAGCTCAACGCTCGCATCGCCGGCATCGTCGAACGCCAGGCCGCACTGCGGGAGCAGATCGACGCCATCGTCACCGACCTCGAAGGAGAGGGCGCATGAGCCGCATCGACGATGCAATCGAGCAGTACGCACCGGATGGTGTCGAGTACACGCCACTCGGGGATGTGGCTGTGTTACAGCGTGGTACGTCCATCACGAAGAAGGGCGTACGGGACGGAAGTGTGCCGGTTGTCGCGGGCGGTAGAAGCGCGGCGTACTACCACGCGGAGTCGAACCGTGATGGCGAGACGATTGTGGTTGCCGGATCTGGCGCTTATGCGGGGTTCGTGTCCTGGTGGGAAGGCCCGATCTTCGTGTCGGACGCATTCTCTGTGAAGCCACGCGGTGACGATCTGCTTGCGAAGTACGCCTACTACTGGCTCGCGTCGCAACAAGACCGGCTTCATTCAGATAAGAGGGGAAGCGGTGTTCCGCACGTCTACGCAAAGGATGTTGCGCGCTATCTAATTCCCGTGCCGCCCGTTGAGGTTCAGCAGGAAATCGTGAGAATATTGGATGCCTTCAGGGAATTGGAGGCGGAGCTGAAGGCGGAGCTGTCAGCTCGCGAGGAGCAGTACTCCCACTATCGGGACACGCTCATTTCACGCACTGGCGTCGGGAATGTCAAGTGGGCAACGATGCGTGAGATCGGGTCGATCTACGGTGGACTCACTGGCAAGTCAAAGACTGACTTTACGGATGGTAATGCGCCGTTCATTTCCTACATGAACGTCTTCAGCAATCTCGCAACAGATCTCACTCCGAAGACGCTGGTCAAGGTTATGGTGAACGAGCGCCAGACCGCGGTCGCCTACGGGGACGTGTTGTTCACCGCGTCGTCGGAATCGCGCGAAGAAGTGGGTATGGCCTCGGCCGTGACCGCCGAACCGAGTGAGTCGACGTACCTGAACAGCTTCTGCTTCGGGTTCCGTCCGAACTCGACTGATGAACTGGACCCGGCGTTCGCCAAGCACTTGTTCCGTGCGCGCGTGATGCGGGACCAGATAGTCAAGACCGCGAACGGTGTGACGCGCATCAATATATCCAAGGGGCCGTTCGCCAAGATGAGGGTGCCGCTACCCGATATCGGGGAACAGAAGCAGATCGCTGACGTGCTCGACAAGTTCGACGCGCTGGTGAACGACTTGTCGTCGGGCTTGCCGGCGGAGATTGAGGCTCGTCGTAAGCAGTACGCGCACTACCGGGATCGTCTGTTGTCGTTCCCCGAGAAGCCGGAGGGTGCTGCGGCGTGAGCGTGGTGGTGCGTGCTGGCGGTGGGTCGTCGCGGTTCGAGCCGATCGCGCTGTCGTCGGAGTCGACGGTGGTGGCGGAGTTCGAAGCGGACGCGGCGTCGGCGGAGCGGTATCAGTCGGAGGCTGCGCTGGAGGCGGAGCTGGTCCGGCTGCTGCAGGAGCAGGCGTACGAGTACCTGCCGATCACGTCCGAGGCGGACCTGGTTGCCAACCTCCGCGCCCAGCTCGAGGCGCTGAACCGCATCCGGTTCTCCGACGAGGAGTGGGCGCGGTTTTTCTCCACGGTGGTCGCGTCGGCGAACGACTCGGTGCGGGAGAAGACGGTCCGCCTCCAGGAGAATCACGTTGAGGCGTTTCGGCGTGACGACGGGTCGACGAAGAACATCGCCCTGATCGACAAGACCCGGATCCACAACAACCTGCTCCAGGTGATCAACCAGTACGAGGTGCCCGGCGCGCCGTCGTCGGGCGAGGGTGCCCGGGCGCAGCGGGCGAACCGGTATGACGTGACGGTCCTGGTCAACGGGCTGCCGCTGGTTCACGTGGAGCTGAAGCGGCGCGGTGTCGATATCCGCGAGGCATTCAACCAGATCGACCGCTACCAGCGGGACTCGTTCTGGTCGGGGTCGGGGCTGTTCGAGTACGTTCAGCTGTTCGTCATCTCGAACGGGACGCTGACGAAGTACTACTCCAACACGGTGCGCGCGTCGCACCTGGATGAGCAGGGCCGGGCTGCGCGTGCGGGTGGGCGCCGGAGGCGGACGTCGAACTCGTTCGAGTTCACGTCGTGGTGGGCGGACGCGGCGAACCGGCCGATCGCGGACCTGGTGGGGTTCACGAAGACGTTCTTCGCCAAGCACTCGCTGCTGAACGTGCTGACGAAGTACTGCGTGCTCACGGCGGACCGGATGCTACTGGTGATGCGCCCGTACCAGATCGCGGCGACTGAGCAGATCCTCACGCGGATCGAGACGTCGTCGAACCAGAAGCGGTTCGGCACCCTGTCGGCCGGTGGGTACGTGTGGCATACGACCGGGTCCGGCAAGACGCTCACGAGCTTCAAGACGGCCCAGCTCGCCTCCAAGTTGTCCGACGTTGAGAAGGTCCTGTTCGTCGTCGACCGCAAGGACCTGGACTACCAGACCATGCGGGAGTACGACCGGTTCGAAAGGGGCGCCGCGAACTCCAACGCGTCCACGGCCGTGCTGAAGCGGCAGCTCGAGGACCCGACCGCTCGGATCATCATCACCACGATCCAGAAACTGTCGACGTTCATCGCCGCCAACCCGGGCCACGAGATATACGGCGGGCACCTGGTGATCATCTTCGACGAGTGCCACCGGTCCCAGTTCGGGGATATGCACACCGCGATCACGCGGGCGTTCCGGCGGTATCACCTGTTCGGGTTTACCGGGACGCCGATCTTCGCGGAGAACGCCGGCTCGGGCGGGGCGCCGACGCTGCGCACCACGGAGCAGGCGTTTGGGGACAAGCTGCACACGTACACGATCGTTGACGCGATCAACGACAGGAACGTGCTGCCGTTCCGCATCGACTACGTCAACACGGTTCAGACGCGCGGTGGTTCGTCGGACAAGGAAGTCGCGGGGATCGACACCGATGCCGCGCGCCTTGACCCGAAGCGGATCCGCGGAATCGTGGAGTACACGCTCAATCATTTCGACCAGAAGACCCGACGTAACACCACCTACCGGCTCAAGGATCGGCGGGTGGCGGGGTTCAACGCCCTGTTCGCCACGGAGTCCATCACAGCGGCGAAGATTTACTACAACATGTTCGGCCGGGTCCAGGAGGAGCGGGGGCTGCCGGACGCGAAGCGGCTCAAAGTCGGGCTGATCTTCTCCTACGCCGCGAACGAGGCGGCCGCCGAGGAGGCGGGCGGCCTGCTTGGGGAGGAGGAGTTCGAGACCCAAGGGCTGGACCAGTCGTCGCGGGACTTCCTGGAGGACGCGATCCAGGACTACAACGAGATGTTCGGCACCTCGTTCGACACGTCGGCGGAGAAGTTCCAGAACTACTACAAGGATCTGTCGCTGCGGATGAAGAACCGCGAGATCGACCTGGTCATCGTGGTCAACATGTTCCTCACCGGTTTCGACGCGACCACGATGAACACGCTGTGGGTGGACAAGAACCTGCGCGCCCACGGGCTGATCCAGGCGTACTCGCGCACCAACCGGATCCTCAACTCGGTCAAGACCTACGGCAACATCGTCTCGTTCCGGAACCTGGAGAAAGAGACCCAGGACGCGCTCGCGCTGTTTGGCAACAAGGACGCCGCGGGCATCGTGCTGCTCAAGCCGTACGCCGACTACTTCGAGGAGTACGCCAGCAAAGTCACCGAGCTGCGCGAGCAGTTTGCGCCGGGCGAGATGCCTGTGGGCGAGCGGGCGAGCAAGGACTTCATCGCCGTGTTCGGGGCGATTCTGCAGCTGCGCAACATCCTGGTGTCGTTCGACGAGTTCGCCGGCGAGGACATCCTGGCCGAGCGCGACCGGCAGAACTACCAGAGCGTCTACCTGGAACTGTGGAACCAGCGCCGCGGCGGCCAGCGGGCCGATCGGGAGACGATCAACGACGACGTTACCTTCGAGATCGAGCTGATCAAGCAGGTCGAGATCAACGTCGACTTCATCCTCATGCTCGTCGAGCAGTACCGGGACGCGCGAGGCAACGGCCAGGACAAGGAGATCAAGGCGAGCATTGACCGTGCCATCGACTCGTCGCCGAGCATGAGGAACAAGAAAGACCTCATCGAGGAGTTCGTAGACCGTCTCTCGCTGGACGACGACGTCGCCGACGAATGGCGCGACTACGTCGCCGCGAAGCGCGAGGCTGAACTCGAGCGGATCATCGCCGAGGAGAACCTCAAGCCCGGACCAACCCACCAGTTCATCGACGCCGCGTTCCGCGACGGAGCCGTCCGCACCAGCGGCACTGCGATCACCAGAATCCTGCCGCCCGTCTCACGCTTCGCCCGCGGGGCCGGTTCGAACCACGGCATCAAGAAGCAGACCGTCATCGACAAGCTCACCGCGTTCTTCGATCGTTTCTTCGATCTGACTTCATAGATGACGCGGCGATCACCGGCCGAGGTCGAACCCGACTTACGACACGGACGTTGGTGTGAGGCGCCCGCGGGCTCGTGACCTGGGGTGATGCGCGGTGTGGTCGCTCGGAGGGGACGCCACGGCGGGGGTCGGACCGTGGGATCGGCCAGCCAAGCCAGCCAGGGTGAACTTCGCTGCGTTGGTCGATGAAGAGGAGGACAACCCGTTATGCTCCATCGGGCAATCTGCCCGAGTGCGACGATGGTAAGAAATGATGCGGGGGGACATGTCGAACCACGAATCTGCCTTTAATGATCTCGTTATGGAAGCGCTCGCCGATGTTTCAGAGCAAGTTGACGAGTGGCAAGCGGTGACGGAGACGATCGAGAATACCCTTGAGTGGTACGACGAGGAACTGTCGAGTCGCTTCAGCGTTCTGGACAACGCAATCTTCGAACTCGACAACGACCTCGCTGAGCAAGACCACGCTCAGGCGGAGGGTCAGATCGACGACGTCGAAGACGGCTGTCGGAGGCATCGACGCGCTCCTCACCCGGATGCTCGTCCTCAAGGAGATCACAGATGCGGCAGCGTCACACTCAACCCTCGGCGTTGGGGAAGTGAGCCTCCGTCCTGCTCTTCAAGGTTCGGTTGACCTTCCCAAGATCACAACGGCAATGCCTGGAGACGCCGAACTCGACGACGAGGAGTGGGCGGACGCCGCCGTAGACGCGATCCACGACGTGGCGGACCAGATCCGGTCCACAGGACGTGACGTGGAAAGCGCTTGGACGGAAGCTCTCGGAGCGGTCGAAGGTGGAGACCTCCAGAAGCTCCTCGGGCATACGGCACTGCTCCAGGCGCAAGTAGAACGGCTGCGTGCCGGATATGACGAGTGGTACGGCCTCCTGGGTGGACTCTCCAACGTCGCGCCGCATCGACTCAGCGGGGTCGCACGTGCAGAAGTCTTGGACTTCCTTGCCTGGCTCAACGCTTAGAGGGCTTCGTCAGGGTGATCCCTGGGCGACCCGTGTCGTACGCTCGACCGGGACACATGTCACGCACGCGTCCGCACCGCCGTTTGGGTGGCACACGAGTTGCACGGCCACTCGGAACGAGTCCAGAAACCGCGGAATTTCAACGATCCCGAGACCTCTGACTTGACGATCAACTTCTGACCGGTTCGCGAACGTCCGGTAGGCACACCGCCCGGATCGTGAACCCGCCGTACAGGGGCGTCCGGCCCGCCCGCGCGATGCAGTCGGGAGCGGACGAGGACGGCACCTGATGAGGCTAAGAGGTTCCGACATGTCGGGGTGTTGTGAAACCAGCGACACGACCGGGTCGGGTGTGGCTGAATACCCCCATGCCAGCGACCGCGTACTTGACCGGCCTGGGCCGGTACCTGCCCGGCGAACCGGTAGCCAACGAGGACGTGGCGCGCCGGCTCGGCGGTGTCGACAAGCGCACTGAGGGCCTGCGCGCCCGTATCCAGCGCGCCAACGGCATCCGGCAGCGGCATTACGCGTTGGACGACGAGGGTCGTACCACCGAGCTGAACGAGGAGCTCGCCGTCCACGCGATCGAGGATGCGCTGGCCGACCGGGGGATCGCTGCCTCCGACCTGGGCATGCTCGCGTGCGCCACGACGCAGGGCGACCTGCTGGTGCCGGGGTTCGCGTCGATGGTCCACGGACGGCTGGGCGGTGGCCCGATGCAGGTGCTGACGGCGAGCGGCGTGTGCGCGTCGAGCATCGCCGCGCTCGACGCGGCAGTGAGCAAGGTGCGGCTCGGCGACCACCCGCGGGCGGCGGTGGTGGGCTCGGAGCTGGCCAGCCGGTGGCTGCACCAGCGGCGCTTCGACGGGGTCGAGGACCACCTGGACGCGCACTTCCTGCGGTGGATGCTGTCCGACGGCGCGGGCGCCGCGATCGTGGAGTTCCAGCCGCGCCCGGACAAGCCGTCGCTGCGGGTGGACTGGGTGCGGCAGGTGTCCCTCGCGCACGAGCACGAGGTCTGCATGCGCGCCGGCCTCGACGGGCCGACCGCCGTCGCGGGCCGCACCTGGCAGGACTACGACGACGTGGCCACCGCCGAGAAGGCCGGGCTGATGCAGATCCGGCAGGAGACGGCCGTGCTCGACGAGCTCGCCGCGGCCGGGCTGGCGCAGTTCGAGGAGCTCGTCGACCGCGGCCTGATCGACCTCACAAAGCTCGACCACGTGCTCTGCCACTACAGCACCAACGCGTTCCGCGACGTCGTCTTCGACGCGCTGAGCGCCCGCGTCCCCGGTATGGACACGAGCCGCTGGTTCTCCAACCTGGAGACCTGCGGCAACACCGGCGCCGCGAGCATCTTCATCGCGCTGGAGGAGGCGTGGCGCACCGGACGCTTCTCGCCCGGCGACACGATCCTCCTCGCCGTCCCCGAGTCCGGACGCTTCTCGTTCGGCTTCGCCCACCTCACCGTCGTCGAACCGCGAAGGAGCACCAGATGACCAGCACCGAGACCAGCACGGAGACGAGCACGGCGACCGTCGAGGGCTACCGCCCGCCCCAGCCGGACCGGGCCGACCTGCTCGCCCGGCTCACCGACGTCTGGACGGACTTCGAGGCCCGGCTGGCCGAGGTGCCGATCCTGCGGGCGCTCGACGACGGCGACGTGACGGTGGCCGACTACCAGCGCCTGCTGCACAACCTGCGCCAGCAGGTGGTCGACGGGTCGCTGTGGATCGCTCGTGCGGCGTCCAACTTCGACATGGACCACTTCGACCTGCGCTCGGCCGCCATCTCGCACGCGCTGGAGGAGCACCGCGACCACCTGCTCCTCGAGCGCGACTACGTCGCCGTCGGCGGCTCGCTCGAGGCGCTGCGCGCGGGCCGGAAGAATCTCGGCTCCCAGGCGCTGTCCGGCTACATGTTCCACGAGGCGAGCAAGCCGAACCCGGTCGGGTGCCTCGGCGCGATGTTCATCATCGAGGGCCTCGGCGCGCAGAAGGCCGGCGTGTGGGCCCGGCGGTTCCAGGAGGTGCTCGGGCTGGCGGACAACCAGGTGCACTTCATGGCCTACCACCAGGACGCCGACGCCGAGCACACCGGCACGCTCGACGCCATCCTCACCTCCGACCGGATCGACGACGACGCGGCCGACGCCATCGTCACCTGCGCGCGGGTGGTGGCCCGGCTCTACGTCATGCAGCTGACCGAGCTGGACGAGATCTGATGCCCGTGCGATCGGACCCGAGCATGTGGGAGGCGATCTACGCCGACCCGTCGGTCCCGCTCGACAAGCCGCTGGTGCGGATGATCATCGAGGACCAGCAGCGCCCCTCCCGGCGGCTGCTGTACCCGGTCGCGCGGATCGTCTCCCGCGTGCTGGTGGCGGTGCTGTCGGTCGTGAAGCGGCTGTTCCCCGGCAGGTGGATGACCCTCGCCACCATGGACGCGCTGTGCCTGTGGTTCCTGCGCCGGTTCGTGGCGCCGGACGCCGTCGAGCTGCTGATCCGCCACTTCGTGGTGGAGACCAACCTGGTGAACTTCATCATCCGCAACACCCCGGCCGCCATGGAGCCGGTCACGCTGCGCCCGACGACGCTGTCCGGGCTGGGCGACAACGCCGTCGTCGAGCACGACGTCAACGTCTACGACGTGCTCATCGCGCTCGAGGGGATCGACATCACGGCGCCCGAGCGCCTGGACTTCGCCCAGCTCGACGTTCCCGACCTCGATCCGGAACGACGCCGTCGTCGGCTGCTGAGCCTCGACATCCAGACGGCCCTGTGCCTGATGAACATCCCGTTCTGCATCGCGCTGAGCCTCGAGGAGTTCCGCCGCGCGATCCACTCGCTGCGCTTCGACGACTCCTTCCTGAGCATCCTCGCCGTGCTGACCGACGACGAGACGTTCGAGCACTGGAAGATGGGCGCACTGAGCCTCTGGATGGACACGAACGTGGACGTGCCGCAGCTCGTCTACCGGCACGCGCTGGTGTGCGAGTACGCCCACGCCCACCTGGTCTCGATCGCGCGGCAGCGGGGCGAGGGGGAGTAGGGGGGCGTGCGCCCGGGCGCGTTGCTAGCGTCGCCGCATGTTCGACGGCTTCCGGCTGGACCGGGTGGAGCTCCCCGAGGTGACGCTGCGGGTGCGCCACGGCGGCACGGGCACGCCGGTCGTGCTGCTGCACGGGCACCCGCGGACCCACACGACGTGGCACGCCGTGGCGCCGCTGCTCGCGGCCGACCACGCCGTCGTGTGCCCCGACCTGCGCGGCTACGGGAGGTCGACGCTGCCGCCCGACGCGCCCGACCACGCGCAGTCCAGCAAGCGCGCGATGGCGCGGGACGTCGTCGACCTGATGTCCGCCCTGGGCCACGACCGCTTCGCCGTGGTGGGTCACGACCGCGGCTCGCTGGTCGCGTTCCGCACCGCCATGGACCACCCGGAGCGGGTCACCCACCTGGTCGTCATGGACGGGCTGCCCGTCGTCGAGCACCTCGAACGCACCGACGCGCGGTTCGCCCGCGCCTGGTGGCACTGGTGGTTCCTCTCCCAGGACGAGAAGCCCGCCGAGCGGGTCATCACCGCCGACCCCGACGCCTGGTACCGCACGCCCCCGCCCGAGGTCATCGGGCCCGGCAACCACGCCGACGTCTGGGCCGCGCTGCGGGACCCCGCCGTCGTGCACGGGATGTGCGAGGACTACCGCGCGGGCCTCGGCATCGACCGACGCCACGACGAGGACGACCGCGCGGCCGGGCGCCGGGTGGGATGCCCGACGCTCTTGCTCGAGTCGACCGGGGACGACCTCGACATCCACGGCGACCCGGCCGCCATCTGGGAGCCCTGGCTGGAGCTGCCGCTGCGGCACCGCCTGATCCCGTCCGGCCACCACCAGGCCGAGGAGGCGCCGGCCGAGGTGGCCGCCGCCCTGCGGGAGTTCCTCGACGGCACCGGCGCTCCTGCCGTCTGACAGAAACGTCGACGCCGACCGGTGAGATCCGAACGGGGGGTGGTGTGCGTTTCACCCGTGGTGGACGGGGATGAACTTGCCCGGCGGTCGTCCGCGGTGACCCGCCGCGCGTAGGTTGGACTGAGGCGCTGGGGGGCGGCGGAGCCAGCAACCGAGGACGGTGTGCCATGTCCGCTGACGACGACCCCACGACCGAGACCGCGCGTCGGAGCGGAGACGACGCCCCGCAGGACCGCCTGATCCTGCGGGTGGCGGCACTGGTCGGCGCCGCGTCCTTCCCGCTGGCGATGATCGGGAGCGCCCTGTCCGACCCGAACTCGTACGCGGAGGTCAACCCCGGCTCTTCCGACACGCAGCTGCTGGCGATGCTCTCCGACAGCCGGACCGAGCAGCTCTGGGCGGCGACGCTGCAGGCCCTGGCCGCGGTGGCCGTGTGGGTGTTCCTCGGGCCACTGTGGCAGCGGCTGCGCCGCGGGTCGGAGTGGCTGGCGCTCCTGGCGGTGGTCGGGGGCGCCGTCGCCGGCGCGGCGATCCTGTTCTGGGCCGGGCACTCGCTCGTCGCCATGGTCGCCGCAGACTTCGAGGACGCCGAGGCAGCGAGGTTCCTCATGGTGGCGGGCTGGGAGACCGCGCGCGTCGCCGTGGCCCCGTACCTGGTCCTGGTGGGAGCCGCGACCCTCGCCGGGAGGCGGGGCGGCGCGCTCCCAGCGGGGATCAACGCCTTCGGCGTGGTCTTCGTCGTGCTCCTCGCGCTCGGGTTCGTGCCCGGGTCCCCGGCAGGCCTGCTCGGAACGGTGGGCAGCGTCTGGGTGACCGTCGTCGCGCTGGCGCTCGCTTTCACGCACCCGTCCGACGGGGACGCGCACGAAGCGCAGGTCCCGGCCGCTGAGGAGGATGCGGACTGACGGCCGGCGTGGCCGCCGCCGGGAGCGGTGCCGGTCTCGTCGAGGCGCTCGAGCGTTCGGGCAGGTCGGGCCTACTCGTGACGAGGCCGAGATGGGCTCTTTGTGGGGCTTGCGTGGTATAACCGTGACGGACGGATCCGGTCGTCGGCGTATCGCGCCGCGCACGGAGGATCTTCGACGCATCGTCTCGTCGGCGCGCACCTTGCGCGAGCCCCACGGACCGCCAACGCTCTGCCGACCCGTGTGTCGGCGCTCGAACGCCTCGGCCGAGGCGCGCTCGCGTGCGCCCCCGTGCCGACGAACGGAAGGAGACCCGTGCTGTCGACCCAGCCGGCACGGTTCGCACGGCCCTGTGCGTGCCGCCCCGTCTGTCCCCGACGAGTCCCGCCCGTCTAGCTGCCGTTCCCGCTACCCCCCGTCCCTCCGGGCCTGCACCAGGCCTCCGGTTCCCTGACGAGAGAGTGAGAACGCCTTGGGCGACCTGCAACACATCCCAGGACCGATCGTGGTCCTCATCATGCTGCTGTTCTTCGGCGGCAGCTTCTACATGTCGGTCCGCATCAGCCGGAAGAAGGAGAACGCGGACGGCTACATGACGGGCGGCGGAAAGATCGGCTTCGGGATCTCCGCGGCGTCGATGACCGCCACCTGGATCTGGGCGTCGTCGATGTACGCGTCCGCCACCTCCGGCTACACCTACGGTGTCTCGGGCCCCATCCACTACGGGCTCTGGGGCGCGCTGATGATCCTGCTCATCTACCCGTTCGGGCGCAGGATCCGCGCCGTCGCGCCGGGTGCGCACACGATCGCGGAGGTGATGTTCGCCCGCCATGGCCGCTCGAGCCAGCTCATGCTCGCGGGGTCCAACGTGCTCGGCAGCGTCATCAGCCTCACGTCCAACCTCATCGCCGGCGGCGCCCTGATCGCCATGCTGACGCCCTACACCTTCACGCAGGGCATCGTCGCCATCGCGGCCGGCGTGCTCCTGTACACGCTCTGGTCGGGGTTCCGGGCGTCGGTCCTCACGGACTTCGCCCAGGTCGTGGCGCTGCTGGGAGCGGTCGTGGTCATCATCCCGGTGGTGTTCTTCGCCGCCGGCGGCCCCAGCCTGTTCGAGACCGGCGCGTCGAACCTCACGGCCCAGCAGAAGGACTTCTTCTCCTCGGACGCGTTCTTCAACCAGGGCGCCCCGTACATCGCCGCCGTGCTCGCCTACGCGATCGGCAACCAGACCATCGCCCAGCGGCTGTTCGCGGTCCGTGAGGACCTCATCAAGAAGACGTTCGTCACGGCGACGTTCGGCTACGGCGCCACCATCATCGGCGTCGGGATGCTCGGCGTCATCGCCCTGTACGCAGGCATCGAGCCGCTCGGCGGGGACGTCAACAACCTGGTCCCGCAGCTGGCCGCGACGTACCTGAACCCCGCGCTGCTGTGCCTGTTCTTCGTGATGATCATCGGCTCGCTCTCCTCGACGGCGGACTCCGACCTCACGGCGCTCTCCTCGATCGTCATGGCGGACATCTACGGCCAGAACGTCGCCGGCAAGAAGCGCGCCAACCCGCGGACCATGGTCCTCATCGGCCGGATCACGATGGTGGTCTCGATCGCGGCGGGGCTGGTGTTCGCCGGGTCGAAGTTCAACATCCTCGACCTGCTCGTGTTCGTCGGGGCGTTGTGGGGCGCGCTCGTGTTCCCCGTCATCGCGAGCTTCTACTGGGACCGGGTCACGAACGTCGCGTTCAGCACCGCGGTCGTCGCCGGCCTCGCGTTCTTCCTGCCGGTGCGGTTCTCGTGGGTCGACCTCTCGGGCGGGCTGGGCATCGCCTCGGACGTCCTGTCGACGCTCGGGATCGGGATCGTGCTCGGCCTGATGGCCTTCGGCTTCTTCGGCACGCGGGTCGCGCTCGTCGTCGGGACGGTCGCGACGGTGGCGGCAGCGCCCTTCGCGATCGGGTTCCTGCACACGTACCCGGTGCTGTCGGGCTCGCTGGTGGCCTACGCGGTCAGCACGGTCGTCTGCGTCGCCCTGACGCTGCTGAGCAAGGACCGGTTCGACTTCGCGCTGATCAAGGAGCGCACCGGCGACTTCGACAGTGAGGCGGCGGCCGAGAGCCGCCCGGCGGACGAGCCGCGGCGGGGCGAGCCCGTCGCGGCAGGGGAGGGGATCTCATGACGTTCCTGCTGACGGTGTACGTGCTCGTCTGGCCCGTCGTCGTGGCCGGTGTGCTCTTCGTGATCAGCCGCGCGTTCTACCGAGAGCTGCGCAAGGCCAAGGCCGAGGGGCGCAGCGTGATCTAGCGGCGGCGCAGCGTCGCGGTGCGGCTCGCCCCGTACACCTCGTGCGTGCGGGCCCGCACCTCGGTGCCGCCCGGCACCCGGCGCACCTCGACGCCGTCGTCCGCCGCGACCACGTCGAGGTGCCGGCCCCGCACCGTCACCGTGACGGCGTCGCGGTGCATCGTCGGGTCGGACAGCGCGACGGCAACCTCGTCGTCGTCCTCGCGCACGAGGAGCGACGCCGGGCCGTCGATCACCAGGTTCCGGACGTGCGCGCGGCCCCGGAACACGGTCGCGGCCGTGAGCCCGAGGCCGGAGTGCCGCACGGCCTGCGCCCGCTCGTCGTTCGCGAGGACGACGAGCGGGCCCTCGGGCCCGTAGCCCGCGAGCTGCGCCTCCGTCGCGCCGGGCACGATCGCGTAGGCGAGCGACGACGGCTCGGCGGAGTGCTCGACCGCGGCCGTGAACACGCGCTTCGTCACCGCGGTGTCGGGGTTCGACGTGCGGACCGTGCGGCGGCTGCGCGTCACGTCCTCGAGCGTCACACGCACCGGCTCGGCGTCCAGGACGGCGTACCCGACCGCCACGCCCTGCCCCGGGTTGTGCCACCGCAGCCACGCGAGCGACGCCGCGCCGTCCTGCGGCGACCACGGGCCGCCGTCGGGCCGGGCGCCCGTGACGACGACGCCGTCGCCGGGGGCTGCGATGCGGGAGTCCAGCGTCGTGACGACGGCGCGGCCGTGCTCGTCGCGGATCCCCGCGGCGAGGACGACGACCTCGTCGTCGAGCAGGAACCACGACCTCACCGCGCGGGCGTTCGCGTAGACGACGAAGTCGTCGGGCAGGACGCCGGCCTGCGCGTCGACATAGGGGACGTCGTCGGAGAGCACCATGCCCGCGGCGCCGTACGCGCCGAGCGTCGCGCCGCCGGAGAACGAGTTCGTGCCGCGCGGGAAGTACACGTACGTGTTCTGCGACTCCGACGACGACGTGAACCCGAGCGGGTGATCGGGGTTCTCGTACCACGCCCGCCCGTACAGCTCGGGGACGGTGCGCCGCTCCTCGACCGGCACGGTGGTGCCGGGCAGCCGGTACGGCGAGACGGTGGTGAAGAAGTCGACGCCGAACGCCTGCGTGTGGTCCTGCCCGGCGAGGTAGAGGTAGTGGGCGCCGTCGCCCTGGAACCACGGCCGGAGGTTCTCGCCGCTCATGTACTCGTACCTGCTGATCCGGTCCGAGCTGCGTGCCAGCGCGAACGTGTAGCCGGGGCGGCGGTGCACGGTGCGGTCCATGGCGTTGAAGGCGACGGAGCGCTCGGGCGGGTTGAGGTCCGCGGCGGGCGCGCCGCCGTCGGCGAGGAGGTCCGCGTAGCGGACGGCGCTCGCCGGCGAGACGAACCGGGCGGGGTCCGGCGGCGTGGGCGACGCCGTCGCGAGGTGGCGCACGTACGCGCCCAGCGCGGCGGCATGCTCGCCGCTCGTGTAGCCGCTGAGGTCGACGGCGGCCTCGAGCACCGTGGCGACGTCGGCGTACCCGGTGCCGGTGCGCGACACCGCCCGGCCCTTGACGATCTCCATCATCCAGCCGTCGACGAGCACGGGCGCGAACCCGTCCCGGACCCAGCCGTGCACGACGTCGGGCAGCTCGGTGCCACTCGCGGCGGACGTGTCGTCGAGCAGCTTGATGGTCTGCACGACGCGAGTCAGCAGCGTGCGCCCGTACGAGCCCGTGTAGGCGACCGAGTGGTGCTGGATGAACGACCCGTCGGCGTAGTAGCCGTCGGTGTTGCCGTGCTGGATGTCGTACGGGTCGATCGTCGCGAACACCGTCGACTGGTCGGCGATCGCCTTGGCGACGCGGGCGTCGTCGCCGGTGACGGCGCCCTGCAGCACGCGGTTCGTCGTGATGTCGGCGAGGTTCGCACCGGTGTGGAAGCGGGAGTCGAGGTCGACGTCGCCGTCCTTGCCGTGACGCAGGTACGCGTCCATGGAGGCGACGTACGCAGGGATCAGGTCGGGCCGTTCCGCCGTCACGAGGTCGGTGAGGAGGGCGAACGTCTTGCTGACGCTCGCCGAGATGCCGATCTCCCAGGTGAACCAGTTGCCGTAGTAGCCGCCCGACTGGTCGCCGTAGTAGCGGGCGTGGAGCCACTCGAGGCCGTCGAGCACGCGTCGCTGGACGGGCGTGCTGCCGACGAGGTCCGTGGCGTAGCCGAGGGTGCTGGTGGCGAGCGCGATCTCGTAGAGGCGCAGGAACGAGGTGCTGAGGTTCGGGTCGCTGGTGCCGAGCGGGAGGCCGGCGAACAGCTCTCCGGGACCGGCGGCGTCGAGGCTTGCCAGGTGCGAGCGCGCGGCGGAGTGGATCGCGGCGAGCCGCGGCGCGGCCTCGGGCCGACCGTTCGACGCCGCGGTCCCGGCGAACATCGCGCGGGCGTTCGTCAGCAGCCGGGCGTGGTCGGAGGGGGCGTCCGCCCGGGCGCGCAGCGGCGCCGCGATCGCGAGGAAGGCCCCGGCGGGCACCATGGCGAGGACCTGGCGGCGGGTCGGCTCCGGCATGACGAACTCCCTTGTTCGACGATGTCGACATCCAACCAAGACGGCGCGCTCAGGGGCAATGGTTTCCGCGACCGGCGTCGGCCGGCGGGCGAGGTCGCGGTCCGGATCAGCAGACGGCGCTCCCCGCGAGGTCCTCGCAGACCAGCCGCGTGCGGGCCTCCGTCACCGTGGTGGGCTCGGTGGTGCTCGTGGTCGTGATCGTGCCGGGGATGTCGGTCCAGTCGCTGGTGCCCTGGACGCGGAAGCGGCCCTGCCAGGTCGTGGTGAGCGACACCGCGACGCCGGTGCGGTAGACGTTGCCCTTGTCGTCGACACCGGTGCCCGCGTCCTCGCCGGGCGTGCCGAGCTGGCTGTAGGTGTGCCCCACCCAGCTGTCGTCGGGGGTGGGGTCGCCCTGGTGCCACGGGCGTCCGGGGGACGTGGTCGTGAGCGTGCTGCCGCCGGACGAGTACGGGTCGTCGAAGTCCCAGGTGAACTCCGTCGGCTCCGCGCGGATGACCACCGGCACGCCCAGCAGCGTGACCGTGCGGTCCTGAGGAGCGGCCGACGTGTACGCCGGGTAATGGACGTTGACCACCATCGGCGGGTTGCCCTGCACGGTGGCTTCCGGAGCCTGGATCTTCATCGTCTTGAACTCACGGAGCGCCTGGCGTGCGATGTCGGCGGGGGTGATGCACTGGTCGTCCGACAGCTGCTCCGCGTCACCGTAGGTGCCGTCGTCCTGCACGCGCTGCACCCAGAGCGCGTCGAGGGCGTACTCGCCGTCCTCGCACGGCGTGGTGATCTCCACGACGTCAGTTCCCTCAGGGCATGCGCCCGGGGCCGTGACGATGCCGCTCAGCGCATCCAGACTCTCGCCCAGCGTCCCGCAGGTCACCGCGTCCGTACGGGCGTAGCGATCCTTAGGTTCATCATCTGCCGGCTCGCGGCCCTCCGCGCCCTGCTTCCATCCGTTCGCGGTTGCCTCCACACCTGCTTCGTCGCTTTCGTCGTCGAGGCCGGGGGTGTAGATCGGCTGGCCGTTCACGCTGAGCGTCACAGTTAGAGCAATGGCAGCGGCGATCAGTGTTCGGTGCATGTCGCTACTCCGGAATGTCGCCTACGCCGATAATCACCCAGCGCCCATCCTTGCGGCCGATCTCCACGCGGCGATCCTTCGACTGAGCCTCGTTGCTCAAGAGGATGGACCCGCCAGAATCGGTGATCTTCGAACGCTTCTCGTTGACTCGTACGTCGAGGGGCCAGATGCCCGTGGCCGCGTCTTGCTCGTACGTATGCAGGACGCTCACTGTCCGCTCGCCGCCAGAGAAGACATCACCGCGCTCCGCGATTTGCCGTGCCTGGTCGAGGCGCGCTTCGCAGTGCTCACAACTCTTGCTAGACATTGCCTCCCATTCCGCCGTGTCGCCCGTCTTCATGATGTAGTCGTCGAGCTCGAGGAAGTACACGGCCGCGGCTTCGGCGCCGGCGGGGCCGTCGTCGTCCATCTCCTTGGGCCGCTCGGGCGCGACGACGACGGCGCTGGAGCTCGGGGACGGTGAGCTCTCGGGGCTGGCGCTGGTCGCGGTGGGTTCGGGCGACGGCGTGGCGGGCGGGTCGCCGTCGCAGCCGGCGACGAGGAGCACGGCGGCAGCGGCGATGGAGGTGGCGGCGAGAATGGCCCGGCTGCGGGTCATGACGGGGCTCCCTGGCGGCGGTGACGTCGCGGTCACTGTAGAGCAGATCGTCATTTGATTGCCCGGGCGTCTGTGGAAATCCCGTCGGTGCAGGTCACGCCCGCTCCGAGCGGTCCGCCGGGTGAAACCGGCGTCGGGCGCTGCGTGCGCGGAGCGGCGGACGGACGATCCGGGAGTGGGGGGACCATGCCGGAGGGAGCCGCGGTGCGAGTCCTGGTGGTGGGCGCAGGAGTGGGCGGCCTGGCGGCGGCCGGGGCGCTGATCGACCGCGGTCACCAGGTCGAGGTCGTCGAGCGGGCGGAGGCACCGCGGGAGACCGGCGCGGCGTTCATCCTCTGGAGCGGCGGGACGGCGGTGCTCCAGGACCTCGGCCTCTCGTTCGACGGGCTCGGGACGCAGCTCGAGGTCCTCGAGAACCGCGGCTGGGACGGTCGGCGTCTGGGCCGCATCCGGGTCGGCGCCGCGACGCGCCGGTTCGGCACCCCGCAGCTCTGCGTGCGGCGCCTCGACGTGGTCCGGCGGCTCGCGGGGCGGCTGCCGGACGGCGCGGTCGAGTACGGGAAGAAGGCCGTCGCCGTCTCCCAGGACGGCGACAGCGCGGTCGTCACCCTCGAGGACGGCTCCACGCGGACCGCGGACGTCGTGGTGGGTGCCGACGGCGGCCGGTCGGTGGTGCGGCGTGCCCTTCACGGACCGGCGGAGCCACGGGCCACGGGCTGGGTCACCTGGCAGGGGATGCTGACGGCGCGGCCCGACGCGGAGATCACCGGCACGGGGCTGTTCGTCGTGGGCCCCGAAGGCCTCGTCGGTATGTTCGACGCGGGTGACCGCCAGGTCCAGTGGTGGTTCGATCACCCCTGGCGCCCGGACGAGCCGCGGCCGCGCTCGGTCGTCGCGGACCTGGCGGACCGCTTCGGGCGGTGGGCAGCACCCGTGCCCGGACTGCTCGACCGGGTCGACGAGGCCACCATCGGCTTCTACCCCCACTACGGTCACGACGTCGCTCGCGAGTGGGGGCGCGGACGGGTCACGCTGCTCGGGGACGCGGCGCACCTCATGCCGCCCACCGCGGGTCAAGGAGCGAACCAGGCGCTCGAGGACGCCTGGGTCCTCGCGCGGGCGCTGGACTCCGCCCAGGACGTGCCGGCCGCGCTGCGCGGCTACGAGCGTCGTCGCGCACGCAGGGCGCGCCTCGCCTCCCGCGTGGCGATGCGCGAACGGGCCAACCAGTACCGGCCCCGACAGGCGCGGCTGCTCCCCGACGCCGTGGCGACCGCCGTCTTCGTCCGCTGGCTCGGAGCCCTGAGCGACCGGCTCGCCGCCGATCCGTCGCCGCTCGGCAGCAGAGGTTGAACGACCGCCGCCGGTGTGGTGACGTGGAGGCGCCCGAGGCCGCCGCCGACCACGCCGCGGCCCGCACCGCTCACCCGGAGAGGTCAGGACGATGGTGTCGACGTGGGCCGACTTCCAGGCGGCGCAGCGCACCGCCCTGGCCGCGCTGGTCGCCGGGGACCCGCGCCCCTTCCAGCAGCTGTGGGACCACGCCCCGGACGTCTCGCTGCTCGGCGCGTTCGGCGGAGTCGCGCGCGACTGGGACGAGGTGCGCGACCGCCTCGCCGCCGTGGCCGTCACCTACGGCAACGGGGTCTACCGGCGGCTCGACCAGCTCGACGAGCACGTCCACGGGGACACCGCCTGGACCGTGCACGTGGAGGAGATCCACTCCCGGTCCGCGACCGGGGAGCCGGAGGTCCGCGAGCGCCGTGTCACCAAGGTCTACCGGCTCCGCCCGGGCGGCTGGCGGATCGTGCACATGCACTCGGACCCGCTGGTCACCACGGCCTTCCCGGACGACGGCGTCGCGACGGCCGGCTGAGGGCCCTCGGGCAGGTGCGGCCTCAGTCCAGCGGCCGCACGAAGGTGCGGAACTCGCCGCGCTCGACGTGCAGCTCCCAGAGCCGCTGGGCGAGCGCGTCGGGGTCGTGGTCGGGCTCCCCGCCGCCGATGCCGAGCGGGATGATCAGCTGCGCGACGTGGATGCCCTCCGGCTCGAGCGCGTCGTGCAGCAGCCGGGCGTAGGCGCTCTCGGCGGCGAAGGCGACGGACGTGCCGGTGACGGCGTCGCGGGGCCGGACGGCGCTGCCGCCGTTGGGGAACAGGACGGTGCCGCGGCCCAGCTCGCGCATGCCGGGCAGCACGTGCTGGACGGCGGCCGCGGGGCCGAGCACGGACATCTCGAGCGGGCCGACGAGGTCGTCGGCGGTGGTCTCGAGCGTCGGCTTCATGAACTCGCGCGCGGGCACCGGGCTGTACTGCAGCACCTCGACGGGGCCGAGCTCGGCGGCCGCGCGGTCCAGGGCGTCCGTCAGCGCCGCGCGGTCGCGGGCGTCGGCGACGTACCCGGCGGCGGTGACCCCGTCGTCGCGCAGCCCGGCCGCCAGCCGGTCCAGCTTCGCGGCGTCCCGCGCGACGAGCGCGACGGAGAAGCCCTCGCGGCCGAAGCGTCGTGCGACGGCGAGGCCCAGCCCGGGGCCGGCGCCGATGATGGCGAGCGTCGTCATGTCGTTCCTCCCACGTGGCGGTCGGCGCCCGTGCGGCGCCGGCTCGGGTCCAGTCAACGCCACGGGCGGCGGGCGGGGGAGTCCCTGGGGAGGGGTGTACCCGCAGGGCACCCCGCCGCTCGGTGCCACGCCGGGCGGGGGAGCCGGTGCCGGGGTTCGATGGCGGGAGCACGCCGATGTCGAGGACGCGCGGCCCGCTCCGTCCCCGGGGTGGGCGGCGACCGGCGCCGCGACCGACGGAGGGACGCACGCGATGAAGCAGCAGGACATCGACCGCGAGCTGGCCGACGCGAGGGAGCTGCTCGACGCGCCGTCGGCCCTCCATCTCGCCTACACCGCGCAGGACGGCACGCCGCGGGTCGTGCCGGCGGGGTTCTGGTGGACCGGCCGGGAGCTGGTGATCTCCACGGCCGAGACGGCGCCCAAGGTCGCCGCGCTCCGCGCCCGGCCGGACGTGGCCCTGTCCCTCGCGAACGGCGACTCGCCGTCGGGTGCGCGGTCGCTGTCCGTGCGTGGCCGTGCGGAGATCACGGTCGTCGACGGACTGGTGCCGGAGTACCTCGCCGCCGCCGGCAAGGGCATGGCGGGCGAGGAGCTCGCGCGGTTCGAGGAGGCCTGCCGCGCGCTCTACGACCGGATGGCGCGCATCACCGTCGTGCCGACCTGGGCCCGCTACTACGACTTCGGCACCGGCCGGATCCCGACGTTCCTGCAGGAGCTGGCCGAGCGCGCCGGACGGTGACGGGCCGGCCGGGCGATGCAGGACTTCCCGGAGCTCACGAGGCGGTGCGGGCCGGCGCGAGGGACGCGAGCGCGGCCGCCAGGGCGACGGCGGCAGCGAACCAGTACCCGGCGGCGAAGGTCTCGAACCCCGGGTCCACCAGGGCCGCGGCGGCGACGCTGGACACGGCCGAGACGCCGGTCGCGGCGCCGAACTCGTGGAACGTGCTGAGCGCACCGGACGCGACGCCCGCCTCGTGCGGCCCCGCCGCGGAGAACAGGCTCCCCGCGGCGGCGACGAACACTGCGCCCACACCGAACCCGGCGACGGTGATGCCCACCACGAGCACCGTCATCGAGAAGATGCCGGCGGCCGCGGCCAGGCCGACGGCGGCCACGAGCAGCCCGACCACGGACACGACGCGCACGCCGAGCCGGGGGAGCACGCGGCCCGCGACGCTCGACCCGAGGATGGTGCCGACCGCGACCGGCAGGAACGTCAGCCCCGTGTCCAGCGGGCTGAAGCCGTGCAGCTGCTGCAGCGTGAACGAGCCGAGGAAGAACACGGAGATCATCAGGGCCGTCGCGACGAAGATGAGCCCGAGCCCGCGCAGCACCGGCCGCCGGACGAGCAGGGCCGGGTCCACGAGGGGCGCGGCGGACGCACGCAGGTGGCGGGCGAGCAGCACGTACCCGACGACGCCGACGAGCAGGGCGACCAGGGTCGGCGCGCCGAGCCAGCCGTCATCGCCTGCGGCGACCAGCCCGTACACGACGGCGGCGGTCGCGCCGGTGGCGAGCGCGGCGCCGAGCACGTCGAGCCGCCCGCCCGACCCGGGCCACGGCCGCACCCAGCGGAACAGCGCCAGGAGCAGCAGCGCACCGACGGGCACGTTCACGTAGAACACCCACGGCCAGCCCGGCCCCGACGTGAGGACGCCGCCCACCAGCACGCCGACGGCGGCGCCCGCCCCGCCGAGCGCGGACCACACGCCGAGGGCGCGCGACAGCTCGGGCCCGCTGAACGTGCGCACGATGACGGACAGCGCGGCGGGCGACATCGCCGCCGCGCCCGCGCCCTGCAGGCCGCGGGCGGCGAGCAGCAGCTCCGGGGACCTCGCCAGCCCGGCGAGCAGCGAGGCGAGGGTGAACAGGGCGAGGCCGGCGAGCACGACGCGGCGCGGCCCGAGGACGTCGGCCGCCTTGCCGCCGAGCAGCATGAGCCCCCCGAAGACCAGGGCGTACACGCTCGCCACCCAGGTCAGGCCGGAGCGGTCGAGGCCGAGATCGGCGCCCATCTCGGGGAGCGCGATCGCGACGACGGTGACGTCGACGATGAGCATCAGCTGGGCGACGCCGAGCAGCGCGAGGACGCGCCAGCGCCGCGGGTCGGGCGCGGCGGTCCGGTCCTCGGAGGTCTTCTCGGAGTCGGCCTTCCCCGGGACGGTCTTCTCCGGAGCGGGCTTCTCTGACGGGGTCATGGCACGGTCCCTCGATGAGTCGAGCACGGATAAGTCGAACATGCCTGTTCGAGTAAATTAACTCGAACAGGCGTGTTCGACAAGAGGGTCGCGCGGGTGACTTCCGGGCGGCGTCAGGCGGTCAGGGCGGCGAGGGTCGTGTCGCGGACGAGTGCGGGGGCCGCGTCGGCGGTGATCTCGCCCCGGTGCACCGCGACGGAGGCGCCGTGGAGGATCGCCTGGATCACGCTGACCTGCCAGTCCACGGGCATGTCGCCGCGGAGCTCGCCGGCCGCGCGACCGCGCTCGAGCAGGCCGCGGACCCGCTGCGTCGGCCCCTCGTGCGCGCGGCTCATCTCCTCGGGCGGCAGCACCTGTGACCCGGCGACGACCACCGCCCCGAACCGGTGGGTCAGGTGCCAGGTCGCCTCGAGCAGGCGGCCGAGGGCCTCCCGGGGGTCGCCGTCGAGGTCCACGCGCGCGAGCGCCTCGTCGGTCTGCGCGATGGCGCGGTCCACGACCTCGCGCACGAGCGTGGCCCGCGAGTCGAAGTGCCCGTAGAGGGTGACCCGCCCGACGCCCGCGGCCTTGGCGATCTCGTTGATGCTCGCGTCGGGGTCCGTCGCCAGCACGCGGGTGGCCGCGGCCACGATCGCCTCGACGTTGCGGACGGCGTCGGCGCGCTTGGTGCGCCCGCCGTCGGTCGCGGGCCCGGTCGTCCCGTCGGTCGTCTGCGCCGGCGTCGTGGGCACGGGTTCCTCCAAGGTTGTACAGGGGTGTCCAGGTTAGCGGTCCGGGCTCGTGAAGCGGTGGCAGTCCACCTCGACGGTGCCGCCCGGCACGGGCGCCCGGTGCGCGAACCGCCCCTCGTCGACCCACCCCTGCCGCGCGTAGAAGCGGCGGCCCGGCGCGTTCCCTGTCGCCACGGCGAGCCAGGCCCGCGGGTGCCCGGCCGCCCGGACGTCTTGCTCCGCCCGGCGCAGCAGCGCGCCGCCGACGTCGCCGCCGCGGGCGGCGCGGTCGACGTAGAGCTGGTCCACCTCGTCCTCGGCGACCATGACGAACCCGACGACGTCGTCCCCGCGCACCGCGACGGTCGTGTCCGCCGCGCGCTCGAGGGCGCGCTCCCGGAACGACGCCGGGGTGCGGGCTGCCGCGAGCGCGTCGGGCACGTGTCCCAGGTGCGCGTCCGCCCAACCCTCGCGCCAGATCCGCGCGACGGCGTCCGCGTCACCCGCCGTCGCGGGCCGGAGGCCGGTCGGGCCCGCCGGCGTCGTGGTGTGCGCCATCGTCGTCAGCCCTTCCACTAACTCGAACAGGTGTGTACAGTTTATCGGGCTCGATCGTCAGCGGTTCACCTCACGCGGTTCGCACGTACGAGAGCGAGAAGACCATGACCCAGGACCAGGTGTCAGGCACGTCGACGGCTCCGACCGCCCGGCGTTCGATGTTCGGCAGGGTGTGGCCCGCCGCGCTCGGGGTGCTCGTGGCCGCCGCGACGGCGTACGGGCTCGCGGACGCGCGCGACGTCGCCCCCGTGCTGGCGGCCTCCGGCTTCGTCTACCTCGCGGCCGCCGCGCTCGGCCGCCCGGGCGCGGCCTGGGCCGCGTTCGGCGTGACCTTCGTGCTCATCGGCGTCGCCAAGGTCGCCGACCTCGACCCGACGCCGTGGATGATCGGCCTGGCCGTGGTGCTGGCGGTCGTCGGCCTCGCGGCCGGGCGCGGGCGCCCGTCGTGGGCCCTCCCGCTCCAGGCCGCCGCGATGCTCGTCCTGGGGGCCGCCGCCCTGGCCGCCGTCCGGATGGACGCCACCGCGGGTGGGCTCGTCGTCGCCGGCGGGCTGCTCGGGCACGCCGTCTGGGACGTCTACCACCACCGCACCGGCCGGGTCGTCGCCCGGTCGCTCGCGGAGTTCTGCGCCGTGCTCGACGTGATCCTCGCGGTCGCGCTCGCGGTGCTCGTGCTGACCGCCTGAGCGACGCGGGCTAGAGGCCGAGGTCGACCTCGCGGCGCACGTCGCGGTCGGGCTCGAGCACGAAGAACCGCGACACGACGGCGTGGTAGAGGCGCAGGTCGGCGGGCGCGACGACGCGGTCGAGCGTCCAGGGGCCGAGTCCCTCAGCGCGGGAGCGGCGGTCGAAAATCGCGAGGCAGCGCTCGCGGTCGGCGTCCGGCACCTCGCCCGCCGTGGCCTCGGCGTACACCGCGCGCGGTCGCCCGCCGACGGGCACGGGCGTCTCGAAGACCACGATCCCCACCGAGGGGCGGGACGCGACGTTCGTCGAGTGGCGCGTGCCGAGGCGGGAGACCCACACGAGCTCGCGGCCCTCGCGGGCGAACCAGACCGGGGTGGGCCACGGGTTCCCGTCGTGGTCGGCCGACGCGAGGACCAGGTAGCGGCCGTCCTCGAGGACGCGGCGCGCGAGCTCCATGTCGTCGTCCGGCGCCGAGCCGGAGCTCGGGGGTGGTACAGGGGCGGGCGTCATCACGGGCCTCCTCACGGGCGACGTCGGTGTCCCCCCGTGTCTACACCCGCCGTCCGACGCCCTGCTCCTCTTGCGGGCTCGGGCGACCGTCCGCCACTATGAACATGTCATATGTCTGATCATTGGGGATCTCGCATGCATGCTGGCAGGACGCTCAGAGGACTGGCCGCCGCGGCGGCTGCCGCCGCGATGGTGGCGACGACGGCGGGAGGCGCGGTCGCGGCCCCGCTCGGCTCCGCGGCGGGCCGGGGGCCCGTCGTCTACGTCGCGCCGGACGGCGACGACACCGCCGCGGGGACGAAGGACGCGCCGCTGCGCACGATCGAGGCCGGGCGCGACGCGCTCGCCGGCCGCACCAGCGCGGCCCGGCCGGGCACGGTCGAGATCCGCGGCGGCGAGTACGTGCTCGACGACGCGATCGACCTCGAGGGCAAGGCGAACTCGTGGGTCACGTACCGGGCGTACGGGGGCGAGGACGTCCGCGTGACCGGGGCGCACGAGCTGCCGGCGGACGGCTGGCAGCGGCTGTCCGAGCTCGACGCGCAGGAGCTGGCCGCCCCGGCGCTGTCGTCGAACGCCCGCCTCGACACCCCGGAGCTGCGCGACGGCGTGTGGGTGTACGACCTGGGGGCGGCCGGCGTCGACCCGGGCACCCTCTACAAGAACGGGTTCAACTGGCTGCCCCAGCCGTTCGCGCCCGAGCTCGTGGTGGACGGCGAGACCCAGACGCTCGCCGAGTACCCCAACGGCGACGGCTGCACCGGCGCCGACGACGGCTGCTACCTGTACGGCAACGGCGCCAAGTGGAAGGTCGACGGGCAGGGCGACCTCACGCAGCCGGACCTGGTGGACCGGTTCGGCGAGGAGAACGACTGGGCCGTGAGCGGCACGACGCCGCGGGCGCAGTTCGAGGACAAGAAGCAGCAGCTCGACGACCCGGCCCAGCGCGACACGTGGTCGCAGGACGAGATGCGGGCGATGACGCCGCCGCTGTACGAGGTGGGTGGTCGCCTGCTCGACGGCGACCGGTACCAGAGGTGGGCGCCCGAGGCCGTGCCGACGATCGAGGACCGTGGCACGCGCGGGTTCGGCGAGTACGCCGACGTCCCGGTCCAGGCGGACCCGGCGTGGATAGACGACATCGACAACACCCGCTACGAGACCGAGGGCTGGCTGTCGGGCTACCTCGGCAACAACTACGCGAACGACATGGTGCGGATGCTGTCCTGGAGCGGCACCACGATGTACGCGAAGTACCCGTCGATGTACTGGCCGCGTGACGACTACACCAAGGTCAAGGCGGTCAACGTGCTCTCCGAGCTGGACGCGGAGGGGGAGTACTACATCGACCGCTACGACGACAACGACGTCCTGTACTTCAAGCCCGCCGGCGACGCCGTCGCCGGCAAGCAGATCACCCTGCGCGCCTTCGACGACAACCTCTTCCGCCTCGAGGGCACCACCGGGGTGACGATCCGCGGCCTGAGCCTGTCCGACTCGCTGGTCAGCGGCGTCCAGCTGCTCGACGCCGAGAGGACGCTGATCGACGACGTGGAGATCTCGAACGTCAGTATGGACGCCGTCCGGATCGGCGAGACCACCGAGTCGATCACCGCGCTGCCGGACTACGAGACGGTGCGCGGCGGGCACGACAACGTGGTGCGCAACTCGTACCTGCACGACCTGGGCGGGGGAGGCGTCCTACTCGGCGGCGGCGACCGCAGCACCCTGGAGCGCGGGAACAACGTGGCGCGGAACAACGAGATCGCCCGCTTCTCCCAGCTCGCGACCTACACGCCGGCCGGCTACCTGTACGGCGTGGGGAACTCGTTCGAGAAGAACTACGTCCACGACGCGCCCCACATGGCCGTGCAGATCATGGGCAACGACATGAAGGTCAACGGCAACTACTTCGCCGACCTCGTGACGAACGCGGGCGACCAGGGCGTGGTCTACACGGGGCGCGACTACACGTACCTGGGCAACGAGGTCGCGTACAACTTCTTCGAGCGGATCGGCGGCTCGAACGACGCCTTCTACATGGACGACGGCGTCTCGGGCATGCGGTTCCACCACAACGTGGTGAAGGACGCGCACTCCGGGGTGTTCTTCCAGTCGGGGCACAGCAACACCGCCACGGACAACGTGTTCGTCGACGTCGACCGCACCGGCCACGACCAGCTCTACCACCGCAACGGCGAGCGCGGCCTGCCGGTCGCGAACGGCTGGGTGGTGCAGAGCCGGTTCAACGCCTTCCTCGACGTCCGCGAGGGGGAGAAGTACAGCGCCACGCCCGAGGACGTCGCGCGCTGGCACGAGCACTACACGGACGGGAAGGCGCGCTACTCCGACGGCACGAAGATCCTCGTTCCCGAGATCGACGACTGGTACGTGCCCCGGGTCGCCGCGACCGGCGTGGACTGTCGGGCCGCGGACTACGCGCCCGACGCCACGAACGGCTGCGACCGCGCCACCGTCTGGGAGAATCCGGACTCGCTCTACGTGCCGGCGCGCAACGTCCTGGACCGGTCGGTGATCATCGGGGGCGGGGAGTACGAGTTCGGCCAGAGCTCGTTCGCCGATCCCGACGCCACCTACCGGCTCGACACCTGGAGCGACCGGATCAACACGAACCTCAGCAAGCCCGCGTCCGTCGAGGCCGCGGGCCTCGACCTGGCGACGCTGACGTTCTCACCGCGCGGCGAGGTGGCGAAGGCGTTCGGCCGCGACTGGGTCGCGACCTGGAACAGGCTCGTCTCGCTCGACGACGTCGGGCGCCCGGGTCAGGACGTGAGGGAGGCGAGCACCTCGCGGTAGTGCGCGTTCTCCATGACGCCGAGCACGTTGCCGAACGGGTCGACGACGGCTGCGGTCACGAAGCCGGGGCCGCGCTCGATCGGCTCCTGGTACGCGGTGGCGCCGAGCTCGAGCAGCCGCGCGAAGGCGCCGTGGACGTCGTCGACCGCCCAGTGGGCGACGGCGCCCCCGGCGCCGGCGGGCTGCGGGGGAGCGAAGCGTCGGTCCATGATCCCCAGCTCGTGCTGGTAGTCGCCGATCCGGAACTCCGTGTAGGCGATCGCGCCGTCCGCCTCGCGCGCGAAGTACGCGTCGGTGCCGAGCACCTCGGCGTACCAGTCGCGGGCGGCCGCGACGTCGTCGGCCAGGTAGGTGATGGTGGTCAGTCCGCGCAGCATGTCGGCTCCCGTGCTCGTGGTCGGTGCGTCGGTCGGTGGTGAGGCCCTGCGGCCTCGTGAGCACCACTCTTCCCCGCAAAGTGCTCACCTGCTGACGACTTTTCGTGGCAGTGTCGGAGCATGCGCGCCGACCGTCTCATCCAGGTGCTGCTCCACCTGCAGTCGCGCCCGCGGGTGACGGCGGCGGAGCTCGCCGACGCGCTCGAGGTCTCGGTGGCGACCGCCCGCCGGGACCTCGAGGCGCTGTCGGCCGCGGGTGTGCCGGTCTACCCGCAGCCGGGCCGCGGCGGCGGCTGGTCGCTGCTCGGCGGGTCGCGCACGGACCTCAGCGGCCTCACGGCGCCCGAGGCGCGGGCGCTGTTCCTGCTCGCCGGCCCGGGGGCGGCGTCGTCCGACCACGCGCGGGCGGCGCTGCGCAAGCTCGTCCGGGCGCTGCCCGCCACCTTCCGGGCCGAGGCGGAGGCGGCCGCCGCGGCCGTGGTTGTGGACCGCGAGGGCTGGAGCGCGGCCGCGCACGCCCGCCCGCCGCAGGTCGACGCGCTGCAGCGCGCCGTCGTGGAGCGGCGACGCGTGCGGATCGCCTACACGGGCGCGACGGGGCGGCCCTCGCGGCGCGTCCTCGACCCCTGGGGCCTCGTCGACAAGGACGGCGTCTGGTACCTGATCGCCGGCACGGACCACGGCCCGCGGACGTTCCGCGTCGACCGCATCGGTGCGCTGGACGTCACCGACGAGCCCGCCGTCGTCCCCGCCGACGTCGACCTGCAGGCCGAGTGGGACCGCGTCGTCGGTGAGGTCGAGGTGAAGAGGTCCGCGACGTGGGCCACCGTGCGCGTGGCCGCCGAGCACGTCGACGTGCTGCGCGCGCAGTTCGGGCGGCACACGGTCATCGACGACGGCCCCGACGACGGCCCCGACGACGGCCCCGACGACGGCCCGGGCGCCGTGGCCCGCGGCCGGGTCACGGTGCGCGTCGCCGCGCCCACGCCGCTGGACGTGGCGCGGCACCTGGCCGGCTGGGGCGCGCAGGCCGACGTCGTCGGGCCGCCGGAGGTCCGTGCGGAGCTCGCCCGCCTCGGGGCGGAGCTGGTGAGGGC
>NZ_JBHVBO010000011.1:0-51826 GCF_042668085.1 Isoptericola sp. NPDC057391
CCCGACGGGGGGCGCGGCCGTCGTCGTCGGGGCTGTCAGGCCCCGGCGAACCTCGCGAGCTCGTCGCCGACGAGGAGCCGGGCCGGGACGGGGAGGCTGCGCAGCCGTCGCGCGAGGCCGGCGTCGTGCAGGTCTGGCGCCTCCCGGGTGCGGTCGCCGGCGTCGTCCGACGTCGGGGACGCCGCGTCGTCGGGCGCGGCCCGCACCGCGACGAGCACCACGTTGCCGTACCGGCGGCCCTTGAGGATCGCGTGCTCCGCGATCACCGCCAGCCGGCCGTCGGCGGCGGCGTCCCGCCCGAAGGCGGCGGCGAGCGTGGCGGCCTCGCGGCGCGCGAGGGACAGCGGCGGGCGGTCCGCGCAGTTGGCGAGCAGGACGCCGCCGGGCCGCAGCGCCCGGTGCGCGGCCGCGGCGAACGCGTCGTCGGCCAGGTGGTCGGGCGTGCGGTCGCCGGCGAAGACGTCGCGTACGACGACGTCGAACGAGCCCGGCGCCAGCGAGGCGAGGGCGCGGCCCGCGTCGTCGGCCCGCAGCCGGAGCCGTGGCGAGCGCGGCAGCGCGAACCAGGACCGCACGAGCTCGAGGAGGCGCGCGTCGACGTCGACGCCGAGTTGGCGCGAGTCCGGGCGCTCGTGCTCGACGTGCCGCGCGAGGGCGCACCCCGCCGCGCCGAGGTGCAGCACCCGCAGCGGTCCCGAGGGCAGCCCTGCCAGCACGGCGGCCATCTGCTGCATGTACTCGAAGGCGAGGAAGCCCGGGTCGCCGAGGTCGAGGGCGGAGCTGGGCACGCCGTTGACGTGCAGCGTCACCCGGTCGGGGTGGTCCGGGTCGCGCTCGACGCGCGCCGTGCCGGTGTCGATCGGCACCTCCTCGTCGGGGAGTGTCGGTGCGTCGGAGGATGCTGGGTGGCGTCGACCGGACCGGCGCTCGGGGCGCGATCCGCCTCGGGAGGAGCGGGACATGCGACCAGTCTCCCCGCTCCTGAGGGCGGGGAGGGCCGGTCGGCGGTTGACAGGTTCGAACAGGTGTTCGACACTGGACGGGCGCGGGGAACCGCGGAGCACGGGAGGTGCAGGATGTCGGCTCGCACGAGATCTGCCGGTGCGACGGGCGGCCGCGGCCATGCCGGCCGAGCAGGCCACGCCGGTGCGGGCGCGACGCTGCCCCCGAGCCCGGAGGTGACCCGGCTGCTCGACCGCTCCGACGCGGAGCTCGCGGCGGCCGCGACGGCGACGGACGCGGCCGAGCGCTTCGTGCACGCCCACCTGGCGGCGCTGCGTGCGGCCGCCGCCGTCGTCGCGCTGCGCGGTCGTCCCTCGGCCCGGAGCCGGGCGCGATCGGTCTGGGACATGCTGGCCCTCGTCGAGCCCGACCTTGCCGCGTGGTCGGGATACTTCGCCTCCGGCGCCCGCGTCCGGGCGGCGGTCGAGGCGGGCCTGGAGCCCGACGTCGACGCCCGCCGGGCGGCCGAGCTCGTCGCGTGCGCGGAGGACTTCCGGGACGAGGTCGGCCTCCTGATCGACCCGCGCGCCGGGTTCGCGCGACCGCTCGCCGTCGCGCCGGCGGCGTCGTGAGCCGGGGTCCGCGGTCCGCCGAGGCGTTCCGCGACTGGGGCACCGACGAGTCCGGCACCTCCGTGCTGCACGTCGACATGGACGCCTTCTTCGCGTCCTGCGAGCTCGCCCGCCGGCCTGAGCTGCGCGGCCGCCCCGTCATCGTCGGGGGACGGGAGCGCGGCGTCGTGCTCGCGGCGACCTACGAGGCGCGGGCCTTCGGCGTGCGCTCCGCGATGTCGATGGCCGCGGGGCTGCGCCTGTGCCCGCAGGCCGTCGTGGTGCCGCCCGACCACACGCTGTACCACGAGGTGTCCGAGTCGGTCATGGCGATCCTCGCCACGATCACGCCCCTGGTGGAGCGCATCTCGGTCGACGAGGCCTTCCTCGACGTGAGCGGCGCCCGCCGACGGCTCGGCGCGCCGACGGCCATCGGGGCCCGTCTGCGCGAGCAGGTCCGGGCCGAGCACGGGATCACCTGCTCCGTCGGCGTCGCGCGGAACAAGTTCGTCGCCAAGCTGGCGTCCACCCACGCGAAGCCGGACGGGATGATGCTCGTGCCGGCGGACGCGACCGTGCCCTTCCTGCGGACGCTGCCGGTCGGAGCGCTCTGGGGGGTGGGGGAGAAGACGGAGGCCGCCCTGGCGCGCTGGGGCATCACCACCGTGGCCCAGCTCGCGGACACCGACGTGCCGACGCTGCAGGCGGCGGTCGGGTCGGTCTCCGGGGCGCACCTGCACGACCTCGCGTGGGGGCGTGACCCGAGGCCCGTCGTCCCGGGACACGAGGAGCGCAGCGTGGGGGCCGAGACGACGTTCGAGCGCGACCTGTGGGACCTGGACGCGGTGGAGCAGCGCGTCCTCGAGCTGGCGGACCGGGTCGCTGCCCGGCTGCGGCACCAGGGCGTGGTCGCGCGGACGGTGTCGATCAAGGTGCGCACCTCCGACTTCCGCACCCTGACCCGCTCCCGCACGCTCGACGGCCCCACCGACGTGGCGCGCGAGATCTTCCTGGTCGCGCGCGAGCTGCTGGGTGCGGCGGACCTGCGCGGGCTGCCCGTGCGGCTGGTCGGCGTCCGTGGGGAGAACCTGCAGGTCAGGGCCGGTCTCGCCGAGCAGGTGACGCTCGACGAGGCCGTCGACCCGCGTCAGGAGGCCCGCCGGGAGGCCGAGCTCGCGCTGGACGCCGTGCGCGAACGCTTCGGCCGATCCGCCATCAGCCTGGGTGCCGCGCCGGGCCGTCGTCGAGGTTCACCCCCGCCGACTACCGTGCCGGGCGGCGCGGGCATATCCTGAGGGCGTTACCGTTCCACCGCGAGACCCGGGGGGACTCGATGCCACTGTCCGAGTACGAGCAGCGAGTGCTGGAGCAGATGGAGCGCGCGCTGAGCAGCGACGATCCCCGTCTGGCCAACACCCTGCAGCAGGCGCGCCGCCGGTCGCCCCTGCGCTATGTCCTGGCCGGCGTAGGAGTCGTCGCGGGGTTGCTGCTGCTCGTGGTCGGTGCTGCGACGTCCCAGGCCTGGGTCGGTGTCGCCGGCTTCGTCCTCATGTTCGCCGGCGTCGCCTACGCGTTCGCGGCCCCGCGCCGGTCGGGCCCCACGGGAGTGGTCCGGCCGGACGGCACCGTCGACCCCGTGACGAACCCGGACCGCGCGCGGCCGGGCCGCACCGCCCCGCGTCCGGCTCCCGCGGCGAAGAAGGAGGGGTTCCTGGCCCGCCTCGAGGAGCGCTGGGAGCGGCGACGCAACGAGGGCCGGTGACGCGCCGGCGAGGCCTGGTCGTCGAACGGCCCGGCCAGCGCCTCGTCACCAGCACCGCCGCGACGAGGGCCGGGTGACAGGCGCCACAGGCAAGCACCGAAGGGCCCGGCCCGTCTCCAGGACGGGGCGGGCCCTTCGGTCGTGTGGGCCGCGCGCCTCGCTCGCGGCCCAGCTGCCGGGATCATCGCGTCGACAGGGTCTCCCCGAGACCGGCGGTCACCGCCGTCGCGAGCCGTTCGAGCTCGTCGGGCTCGGGCGGGACGGGCTCCCGTGCGTACCGGCTCGTCTCGGCGGCCCGCGCGAGCGAGGCGAGGTCCTCGCGCACCTCGGGGGCGAGGTCGCGGCCGGTCCGGGTGGTCACGGCCGTGGCGATGGCGTCGGGGGCGCGCCGGAGCGTGGTGGCGGGCGGTAGCGCCACGCCCTCGGCGGCGAGGGCGGCGAGCACCTGCTGCCAGGCGAGCTCGGGATCGAGCTCCTGCGAGGCGCGCCGTCGCCGGGCGAGCAGCAGCACCAGGCCGCCGACCAGGACGACGACGAGGCTGCCCGAGGTGATCCACACCCAGCCGGGCAGGCCGGTGTCGACGACGGGTGTGGCCGCCACGGCCGTCGACGCGGACGGCGTCGCCTGCTCGTCGGTCGCGGTGCTCCCCGCCGTGGGCTGCCGCTCGCGGAGGTCGTTCCCCGTGGGCGCCGCGGTCGGGTCGCCCTGGACGCGGGGCGTCGTGTAGGCGGGCGGGCTCCCGGTCTGCTGGGCGGGCGTGGGCTCGAAGCGCACCCACCCGGCGCCGGCGAAGTAGATCTCCGGCCAGGCGTGCGAGTCCTGCCCCGTGATCCGCCACGTGGTCTCGCCCGTGCGGTCGCCGGGCAGGTAGCCGACCGCGAGGCGCGCGGGGAGGCCGAGCGACCGCGCCATGACCACCATGGTCGTCGCGAACTGGATGCAGTAGCCCGTGCGGTGCTGGAGGAAGTCCCAGACCGGGTCACCCGTGCCGCCGCGGGGGACCGTCGTCGAATAGGTGAAGCGGGTGGGGTCCCGCAGCCAGCGCTGGAGGGCGACCGCCTGGTCGTAGGCGGTCTCGGCGTCGCCCACGGCCTCACGCGCGGCCGTCTCGACGTCGCCCGCGTGCGCGGTCTCGGGCACCTGGGTGTAGACCTCGTCGAGGTCGGCCGCCGGCGCCTCCCGGAGGGCGGCGGGGTCGAGGTCCCGCTCGTGCACGGTGAGGGTGTAGGAGTCGCCCGCCGCCGTCAGCCCGCCGACCACCTCGTCCCGGGCGGGGTCGTAGCCCCACCCGCCGCCGTCCGTGGCCACCTGGCGCGGGTCGATGGTGATGGGCAGCTTGTCGTCGCGGAGCTCGCCCACGTCGAGGGCGACGCTGCGCACGGAGGTCTCCCCGGACGGCGGGTCGTCGGGCCACAGGACGTCGCGGTCGCCGAACTCCCGGCCGCCGCGCTCCTCCCCGCGCTGCCACCGCCGCCCGTCGAAGGCCGTGGCGGTGTAGCTGCGCAGCGGCCCGACGTCGGTGTCGGAGCCCGTGTCGTAGGACAGGACGACGGAGCCGGACCGTTCGGTCAGGCTCCGCAGGATG
Organism: Isoptericola sp. NPDC057391; assembly: GCF_042668085.1. Classification (NCBI taxonomy): domain Bacteria; kingdom Bacillati; phylum Actinomycetota; class Actinomycetes; order Micrococcales; family Promicromonosporaceae; genus Isoptericola; species Isoptericola sp. NPDC057391. Next base: position 4,902 of record NZ_JBHVBO010000011.1, read on the forward strand.
TCGAGGTCCTCGGCGAGGCGGATCGTGTCGCCCGTGGTCGTGAAGGTCCGGTACCAGCCCGCCGGCCCGCCGGGGAGCGCGGCGGACGCGGTGCCGACGAGCCCGGCGACGACGGCGAGGACGACGGCGCCGGCCGTCGTCGCGACGGCCCGGGACCGCTCGGCCCGCCGCACGGGCGCGGGCGTGCGCTCGGCCCGTCGCGTCCGAGCGACCAGCGGGCCGTCGAGGGTGAGGAGCAGCAGCAGCGCCGTGACGGTCACGACGAAGACGCCCCACGGCACGTGTCCCGTGAGCACGAGCGGCGGGGTCCAGAGGGCGAGGAGCGGCAGGCCGACCGCCGCCGGGCGGCGCAGCGCGCCCGCGAGCGCGTCGGCGAGCAGCAGCACGAGCAGCGTGCCGCCGACGGTGAGCAGCCCCATGGGGACGCTCCCGGTCACGGGAGCGACCTCGGACCGCGCGATCTCGCCGGCCTCGCCGAGCCGGGCCACGACGCGCGACAGGTGCTCCGGGGTGACCAGGAAGGTGGGGTCGGCGGTCGGGCCGCCGTACCGCGCGAGCACGAACCAGGCGGCGACGACGCCGCCCAGCAGGCTGGGCCACGCGGAGCCGGACTCCTTGGAACGCAGGCCCCGGGCGCGGGCCCGTCGCTCGATCACCACGCGGGACGTGACCGTCGTCGCGCTGACGAGAAGGATGCCGAGGAGCCCCGCGCGCGTCCAGCCGCCGGGCAGCACGATGCTCGTGAGCGAGAGCATCGACGCGGCGACCGCCACCGCGACCAGGACCCCGGAGGCAACGGTGCGGGCCGTCGGGCCCGCGTGGGCGGGGATCATGCGGCTCCCTCCGCGAGGAGCGCCCAGGCGCGGTCGGGCGCCGTGCCCGGGCGGCAGGTGGCCACGCGCCAGCCCGCGGCACGCAGCGCGCCGACAGTGGCCGCGGCGGGCGCGGGCCCGGGGCCCGGGGCGTCGTCCGGCGCCACGACGAGCGCCCAGCAGGTGCCCTCGACACCGAGCTCGGCCGCCTCGCGCAGCGCCGTCTCCGGCTGGGGCCCGAGCACGGCGACGACGATCTCCTCCTGCGAGCGCGAGGCGCGCAGGGCGCGGACCGTCTGCAGGACGGCGCGCTCGGCGTCGGCGGTCCCGCGGTGCCCGCGCAGGTCGACCGCCTGGTCGAGGACCGTCGCGCGGCCGGTGCGCGCGCCGGCCGCGAACGGCACGGGCGCGGGGCCCGAGCCGGTGGGCACCAGGCGCGCCGGGTGGCCCGCGTCGAGGAACGACGTGGCGACCGAGGCCGCGAGCTCGACGGCGAGCTCGCCCTCCGCGTGCGTGCGGGAGCCGCGGGTGGACGGCCACACGCCCGTGCGCGGGTCGGCGGGCGCCGGCAGCAGCGACCGGTCGAACAGCACGGTCACGGGCCGCACGCCGGCGCTCTCGTCCGCCCGGACCATGAGCCGGCCCTGGCGCGCCGACCCCGCCCAGTGCACCCGGCGGGGGTCGTCCCCGGAGACGTACTCGCGCAGGACGGAGTCGTCCGTGGACGCCAGCCGTGCGCCGGTGGCCGCGCGCTCGACGTCGCCGAGCACCCGCGTCCGCGTGGGCAGGGCCACCGTGCGTGGCCACACCGCCACCCGGGTCGCGGCACCGAGCGGCTGCGTCGTGCGGACCAGCCCGAAGACGTCGGTGCGCGTGGTCAGCAGCGGGCCGAGGGCCCAGCGGCCCCGGCGGGACGGGGTGAGCGCGTAGGAGACCGCGATGCGGTCCGCGTGCGCCGTCACCCGGGCGCGGATGCCGTGCGGCCCCGCCAGCTCGTGCGCGGCCTGCTCGGACAGCCGCAGGCGCGCCAGCCGCTCGTAGGCCGCGCCCGTGCGTGCGCGGGCGCCCACGACCAGGCGCACGGCGGCCGTCTGGTCGCGCACGACGGGGTTCGGCGTCAGCTCGCGGGTGACCACGAGCGCCCCGCGGCCGGCGTCGAGGCGTTGCGCCCCCATGAGCACCCAGGACAGGAGGACGGCCAGCACGGCGGCGGCGCCGAGGCCGACGACGTCGGGCAGCTCGAGCAGCGTGCCGACCGTGACGAGCAGCAGGCCCGCGACGAGCAGGGCCAGGCCCCGGCGCGTGGGCCGGACACGGACGACCCGCCGGAGCGCCGGATGCTTGGTGTCGTGCGGGCCGCCGTGCCCGGCCCTGCGCTCGGGGGCGGGGACCGCGCCGGACTCGTCGTCGCCGGACATCGCCGGCCCTACCGGCCGCGTTCGCGGGAGGGTCGCGCGAACGACCCCGTGGGCGGGGCGACGGCGACGCGGCCGCCGGGCACGGCGGTGCGCTGGACGATCTCGGAGATCACGTCCTCGGGCGTCACGCCGCCGAGCCGGGACTCCGTGCTGAGGATCAGCCGGTGGGCCAGGACCGGGACGGCGAGGGACTGCACGTCGTCGGGCAGCACGTGCTCGCGGCCCGCCATCGCCGCCGCGGCCTTGGCGGCCCGCAGCAGCTGGAGCGAGGCCCGCGGCGAGGCGCCGAGCCGTACGCCCTCGTGCTGGCGCGTCGCGCCCACGAGGTCGAGCACGTACTGCTTGACGGGTCCGGCGGCGTAGACGGCGCGCACCGCCTGCGCGTACCGCACCATGTCGGCGCCGGTGGTGACGGGGGACAGGTGGTCCAGGGGGTCGGCGGACTCCTGGCGGTCGAGCATCTGCAGCTCGGCGTCCGTGTCCGGGTAGCCGACGGTGAGGCGTGCCATGAACCGGTCGCGCTGCGCCTCGGGCAGCGGGTACGTGCCCTCCATCTCCACCGGGTTCTGCGTCGCGACGACCAGGAACGGCCGCGGCAGCGTGTGGGTGGTGCCGTCGATCGTCGTCTGGCCCTCCTCCATGCACTCGAGGAGCGCGGACTGCGTCTTGGGCGAGGCGCGGTTGATCTCGTCGCCGATCACCACGTTGTTGAACACCGGCCCGGGCCGGAACTCGAAGTCGTGCGTGGCGGTGCGGAAGATGTTGACGCCGGTGAGGTCGCTCGGCAGCAGGTCGGGCGTGAACTGGATGCGGCCGACGCGGCAGTCGATGCTGCGGGCGAGGGCCTTCGCCAGCGTCGTCTTGCCGACACCGGGGACGTCCTCGATCAAGAGGTGACCCTCGGCGAGGAGGACGGCGACGGTCACCTCCGCGAGGCCGGGCCGCCCGGAGACCACGGAGTCGATCGCCGCCCGCACCCGCGTGGTGGCGGTGACGAGCTCGTCGAGCTCCCTGGTCAGGGCGTCGACGTCGGCCCCCGTGGAGGGGATGGCACCGTCCCTGCGGTCCTCCGTCTCCGTGCGTGCGCCGGCCAGCGTGGGGGAGACGGGTTCTGGGTGCACGGGTGACCTCCGGTTCACGTGCTCGTGACGGTTCTCGCAGCCTAGTGGAATCGGGGCCGGACGTGACGACGATCACCCCCTCCACCTCCCTCCACGACGCCCCCGAGGACGGTGGTCGGGTCTGCGCGACGCCTCGCGGGTCCTGACGGCGCCCCGCACGACACGCGCCCGGCGGCCGGCCCTCCACCGCCGCTCCACCGGAGGTCCCGCTCGCCCAAGGCGCCTGACCTGCGGCGATGTGTGGGGACTGTGGGGAGAGGGGGTGAGATGGGGAGAACTCCCCACGTTTGGCCGCGCCCGGTGGAGGAAAGTGGAGTAGCGTGGAGGCTGCGGGAGCGCGAGGGGAGGTGCGAGCCGTGGCAGGTCTGGAGGACACGTTTCCGGGGGCCGGGCTGCTGCTCGGCACCTACACCCCCAAGCTCGACGAGAAGGGCCGGCTCATCCTCCCCGCGAAGTTCCGTGCCCGTCTCGCTCCCGGCCTCGTCATGACGAGGGGGCAGGAGCGCTGCCTCTTCCTCCTCCCGATGGACGAGTTCGGCCGCATGTACGAGCAGGTGCGGCAGGCCCCCGTGACCAGCCGGCAGGCGCGCGACTACCTGCGCGTGTTCCTGTCGGGTGCCAGCGACGAGCTGCCGGACAAGCAGGGGCGGGTCGTCATCCCGGCCGCCCTGCGCGCGTACGCCGGCCTCGACCGGGACGTCGCCGTGATCGGCGCCGGCACCCGCGTGGAGGTCTGGGACCGCACCACCTGGGAGACCTACCTGGCCGAGCAGGAGTCCTCGTACTCCGAGACGTCCGAGCAGATCTTCCCGGACCTGCAGTTCTGAGCCGGCACGACCGAGGCAGCACAGGGCCAGCGCAGAGGCAGCACAGAGGCAGTACCGACAACCGCACAGCAGGAACGCAGTGACGGGCCCCGCACGACGAGGCCTCCTCCCGCGAGGGTCTGGCGCACTTCCCCGGCGCCAGAACGGCGCGGAGGGAGACCTGGCCGGGCGGGGCCCCGGCGACCAGACCGGCACGAGCCGGCACGAGCACGAGAGGAGGAGCACCGATGAGCACACCGGACGACGCGCGACCCGCGGGCGACCGCCACCTGCCCGTGCTGCTGCAGCGGTGCGTCGACCTCCTCGCGCCGGCGCTCGCCGAGCCCGGGAGCGTGCTGGTCGACTGCACGCTGGGCATGGGGGGCCACACCGAGGCGGTGCTGGAGCAGGTCCCGACCGCCCGGGTCGTGGGGATCGACCGCGACACCCAGGCGCTGCGCCTCGCCGGCGAGCGGCTCTCCCGCTTCGGCGACCGGTTCACCCCGGTGCACGCGGTCTACGACGAGATCGGCGAGGTCGTCGCGGGGCTCGGGCTGGACGGCGTCCAGGGCGTCCTCATGGACCTGGGGGTCTCGTCGCTGCAGCTCGACGAGTCCGGACGGGGCTTCGCCTACGCCCAGGACGCCCCGCTCGACATGCGGATGGACCAGACGCGCGGCGCCACCGCGGCCGACGTCCTCAACACCTACGACGAGCGTGACCTCGCCCGGGTGCTGCGCGAGTACGGCGAGGAGCGGTTCGCGCCGCGCATCGCCCGCGCGATCGTCCGGCGCCGCGAGGAGCGGCCGTGGGAGCGGACGGGGGAGCTCGCGGACCTGGTGCGCGCGTCCATCCCGGCCGCCGCCCGCAAGACCGGCGGCAACCCGTCCAAGAGGACGTTCCAGGCGCTGCGGATCGAGGTGAACGGCGAGCTCGAGGTGCTCGAGCGCGCCGTGCCCGCCGCGATCGAGACGCTGGCCGTCGGCGGGCGGATCGTCGTCGAGTCCTACCAGTCGCTGGAGGACCGGATCGTCAAGCGGGCCGTCGCGCGCGGGACGACGTCGAGCGCCCCTCCCGGCCTGCCCGTCGAGCCCGAGACGCACAAGCCCTACCTCGAGGCCCTCACGCGGGGCGCCGAGGAGGCGGACGAGGCCGAGCTCGAGCGCAACCCGCGCGCCGCGTCCGTCCGCCTGCGGGCCGCCCGACGGGTCCGGCCCACCCCCGACCACATGCGTCCCGCCACGCCTCGCCCGCAACCTCGCCCGCACCCCCGTTCGCACACCAAGGAGGACCGCCGATGAGCGCCCTGCGTGCCCCCGCCACCCCAGGGACCCGCCCCGCCGCGGCACCCCGCCGTGCGCCGCTGACCTCGTTGCCGGGCGGTGCCGCGGACCGTGGCCGTCGTCTCGACGCGGTCCGCGCGCCCCTCCAGGCGACGTCGGGCGTCCCGTTCCTCGTGCTGTGCGCGGTGATCCTCGCCGCCGCCCTGCTGGCGGCCCTGCTCCTCAACACGTCGATGGCGCGCGGCTCGTACGAGGCGTCGCGGCTGCAGGCCGAGGTCGGGCAGGTGGCGCAGGACGTCCAGACCCAGCAGGAGAAGCTCCGTGCCGCGGAGGCGTCGCTGGCGGAGCGCGCCACGAAGCTCGGGATGGTCCCCGCCGAGGACCCGACGATGATCAGCGTCGAGAAGCGCGCGAAGGTCGGGATCGGCGACACGGAGACGCCGTGACCGGGCGGACGCCCCCGGCGCGCGGGGGTGCGCGCAGCGGCGGCTCGGGCGCGGGCTCCGGCGGACGCTCGGCGGGTGGGCGCTCGCCCGGTGGACGCTCGGCCGGCGGGCGCGCGACACGCCCGGGCCCGGCGCGCACGACCCGGTCCCCGGCCCCGCAGACTCGAGGGGTGAGCACCTCCCGTACCGCGAACGGCTCGGCGCCGCGTCCGGCCGCGCGTCCCGGCACGGGGTCGACGTCGCGCTCGACCTCACGCTCGACGTCGCGCTCGACGGGCCGTGGCACGACGCCGCGGTCCGGCGCGGTGCGCGGGCCGACGGGTCGGACCACCGTCCGTGGCGGCGGCGCCCCCCCGCGCCCGCGCGGCGGAACCGCGAGCCGGGGGCGTCCGGGCGACCCCGGGCGCCGGCAGCGCTGGATCATGGTCGTCGCGGCGCTCGTGCTCACGGTCTTCGTGGGCCGGCTGGTCCAGGTGCAGATCTTCCAGGGGCCGGCGCTCGCGGCGAAGGCGCAGGAGGCGCGGACCACGCACGCGGTCGAGCTCGCCCACCGCGGCGACATCGTGGACACGAACGGACGCGTGCTCGCGACGTCCGTCGACCGGTACACGATCTCGGCCGACACGCTCGCCATCCAGGGCTTCCAGGGCGGCCAGCGCGTGGACACGGCCACGGGCAGGGCCGTGCAGGACGGCGCGCTCGGCATCGCGCAGCTCCTCGCGCCGGTCCTCGACGAGGACCCCGCGGAGCTCGCCGCGAAGCTCAACGGGGACGACCGGTACGTGATCCTCAAGCGCAACGCGGTGCCGGAGGTGCAGCGGGCGATCGCCAAGCTCGACCTGCAGGCCTACATCCGCACCGAGCTCACCTCGCGCCGCACCTATCCCGCGGGGGTCGTCGCCGGCACGCTCGTCGGCTTCGTGGACCGCGACCAGGTGGGGCGGGGCGGGCTCGAGCGCGCCTACGAGGACGTGCTCGCGGGCGCCGACGGCCAGGTCACCTACGAGCGGGGCCGTGACGGTGTCCCGATCCCGGGCTCCGAGCGGGACGCCACCGAGGCCGTGGCCGGCAGCGACGTGCAGCTCACGATCGACTCCGACGTCCAGTGGAAGGCGGAGGAGCTGCTCGACGACGCGGTCTCCAAGACCGGGGCGAAGTACGCCATGGCGGTCGTGGAGGACGTGCGCACGGGCGAGGTGCTCGCGGTGGCCGACTCGGGCGACGTCGACCCCAACGACCGCTCGACGTCCGCCGTGGCCAACGGCTCCCGCGCCGTCAAGGACGTCTTCGAGCCCGGCTCCACGGGCAAGGTGATCACGATGGCGGCGGCCCTCGAGGAGGGCTACTGGACGCCCGCCAGCCAGTTCCGCGTGCCGTACCGGTACACCACGCCCAACGGCGAGACGTTCAAGGACTCCCACGAGCACCCGGAGCAGCGGCTGACGCTCGCCGGCGTGCTGGCGCACTCCTCGAACACCGGCACGGTGCAGATCGGCGAGAAGATCCCGCTCGACGTCCGCTACGACTACCTCGGCAAGTTCGGGTTCGGGAACCCCACCGGCCTCGGGCTGCCGGGCGAGTCGGCGGGCATCCTGCCCTCGGAGCAGACGCTGGCGCACGACGCGCGCACCCCGTACACGATCCTGTTCGGGCAGGGCGTGGCGGTGAACGCGATGCAGGCGACGCAGGTCTTCTCGACGATCGCCAACGGCGGGGTCCGGGTGGAGCCCAGCCTGGTGGCCGGCACGCGCGCGCCCGACGGGACGTTCACGCCGGCCGAGGCCCCCCGGACGGACCGGGTCGTCTCCGAGAAGACGGCGTCCTCGGTGATGCGGATGATGGAGTCGGTCGTGGGGGAGGAGGGCACTGCCGCCAACGCGCGGGTGCCCGGCTACCGCGTGGCCGGCAAGACCGGTACCGCCCAGATGTGGACCGGGTCCGGGACCACCTACATGGCGTCGTTCATCGGCGTCGCGCCCGCCGACGACCCCCGGTACACGGTGTCGGTCTTCCTGCGCAGCCCGCAGTCGTCGATCTACGGTGGCGTGGTGGCCGCGCCCGTCTTCAGCGACCTCATGGGGTACACGCTGCAGAAGATGGACGTGCCGCCGAGCTCGACGCCGTTCAAGTCCTACGACCTCACATGGTGAGCCGGCGGTGAGCAGGTGGTGAGCGGCCGGGCGAGCGACCCGGCGAGCATCCGCCCGAGGTCCGTGACGGTTCTCATGCCGGGCACCCTGGGTGCCGGGCCCGCAGCACGCAGACGGTAGGTTCTTCTCCGTGACATCCCCGCTTCCCCGTATCCGGCCCGCGGGCACGACGCCCCGGCGGGTGCGGGACCTCGCCCTGACCTTCGGGCTCGAGGTGACGACACCGGCGGCACCGGACGAGGCCGGCCCTCGTCCGCAGGTCCCCGCCGACGTCGTCGTCACCTCGGTCGCGTCCGACAACCGCGTGGTCGCAGGCGGCGACCTGTTCGTCGCCCTGCCCGGCGCGCACGCCCACGGCGCGCGGTTCGCCGCCGACGCCGTGGCCCGCGGGGCCCGCGCCGTGCTCACCGACGAGGCCGGCGCCGCCGCCCTCGCGGCCGGGCCGGACGCCCTCGACCCGGCGGTGCCGGTGCTGGTCGCGGACGACCCGCGCGCGGTGCTCGGCCCCGTCGCGGCCTGGGTGTACGGCGAGCCCGCCGAGCACCTCATGACCTTCGGCGTCACCGGCACGAACGGCAAGACGACGACGACGTACCAGGTCGACCACCTGCTGCGGGCCCTCGGCTGGACCGGCGGCCTGATCGGCACGGTCGAGATGCGCGCGGGCGACACGGTGCTGCCGAGCCGGCTCACCACCCCGGAGGCCGCGGACCTGCAGGCGCTGCTCGCCGCCATGTGCGAGGCGGAGGTGCGCACGCTGGCGATGGAGGTGTCCTCCCACTCGCTGTCGATGCACCGCGTCGACGGCATCGAGTTCGGCGTGGTCGGGTTCACCAACCTCAGCCAGGACCACCTCGACTTCCACGGCGACCTGCAGTCGTACTTCGACGCGAAGGCGTCCCTGTTCACGCCCGAGCACGCGCGCCGCGGCGTCGTCGTGGTCGACGACGCGTGGGGCGAGCGCATGGCGGCGGCCGCGCGGGTGCCCGTCGCGACGCTGCGCACCCGCGCCGCGCGAGAGGGCGAGGAGGCGGCGGACTGGACCGTCACCGAGGTCGCACCGCACGGCACCGGCTCCGCGTTCACGCTCACCCACGCCGACGGACGCTCCCTGCGCACGTCGACGTCGCTGCCGGGCGGGTTCAACGTGGCCAACGCCGCGCTGGCCGTCGCCATGGTCCTCGAGGGCGGCGCGCACGTCGAGGACGTGGCCGAGGCCCTCGCCGCGGCCGACGGCCTCTCCGCCGTGGTGCCCGGGCGCATGGAGGTCGTCGGCCCGGGCGGGGACGGCCACCCGCGCGTCGTCGTGGACTTCGCGCACAACACCGAGGCCCTCGAGCTCGCGCTCGCGGCCCTGCGCCCGACGACGGCCGGCCGGCTCGTCGTCGTCTTCGGCGCCACCGGCGACCGCGACAAGGGCAAGCGGCCTGCGATGGGCGCCGCCGCCGTCGCGGGCGCGGACGTCGTCGTCGTCACCGACGACGACCCGCACGGCGAGGACGCCGCCGCCGTGCGCGCCGCGGTGCTCGAGGGGGCCCGCGCCGCCCGCGACGCGGCGCGCGAGTCCGGCCGCGACGTCATCGTGACCGAGGCCGCCCCGCGCGCGACCGCCATCGAGAGGGCCGTGCTCGACGCGGGGGCGGGCGACACCGTCCTCGTGGCGGGCCGCGGCCACGAGACCATCCAGGAGGTCGCGGGCGTCGACCTCGAGCTCGACGACCGGGACGAGGCCCGCCGCGCGCTGCAGCGGCGGCACGAGAGGACCACCGCATGATCGCGCTGACCGCCGCCGACGTCGCCGAGGCGACCGGGGGACGGCTGCACGCCGACGCCGCCACGCCCGTGACCGGGCCCGTCGTCGTGGACTCCCGCCGCGTGGAGGCCGGGGGGCTGTTCGTCGCGCTGCCCGGCGAGCGGGTCGACGGGCACGACTTCGCCCGCGGCGCCGTCGAGGCCGGCGCCGCGCTGGTCCTGGCCGCCCGCGAGCTCGAGGGCGTGCCGACCGTCGTCGTCGACGACGTCCAGGCCGCGCTGGGGGAGCTCGCCCGCGTCGTCCTGGCGCGCGTGCGGGCGGCCGGCGACCTGCGGGTCGTGGCCGTCACCGGCTCGGTGGGCAAGACCACCACCAAGGACCTGCTCGGCCAGCTCCTCGCCGACCTGCTGCCGGACGGCGTCGCGCCCGAGGACGGCCTGGTGGTGCCCACCGGGTCGTTCAACAACGAGGTCGGCCTGCCGCTGACCGTGCTGCGCGTCACCGAGGCCACGAGGTTCCTCGTGCTGGAGATGGGCGCGGACGGGCCCGGCAACATCGCCTACCTCACGCGGATCACGCCGCCCGACGTCGGCATCGTGCTCGCCGTCGGCGTGGCCCACGTGGGCAAGTTCGGCTCGGTCGAGGCGATCGCGCGCACCAAGGGCGAGATGGTCTCGGGCGTCGTGCCGGGCGGCACCGTCGTGCTCAACGCCGACGACCAGCGCGTCGCGGCCATGGCGTCGCTCGCGACCCCCGAGCACACCGTCACCACGTTCGGCACCATCTCGTCGGCCGACGTGCGCGCCGCCGACGTCGAGGTGGACGCCTCCGGCCGGGCGACGTTCGGGCTCGCGGTGTCGGGCGGCCACGACCAGGGCGACCCCGCACCCGTGGCCCTGCGCCTCGTGGGCGCGCACCACGTGAGCAACGCCCTCGCCGCGGCCGCGGCGGTCCTCGCGCTCGGCGGCGCCACGCCCGCCGTGACCAGGCGGGTGGCCGAGGGCCTGTCCCGCGCGACGCCCGTCAGCCCGCACCGGATGGCCGTCACCGAGCGCCCGGACGGCGTCACGGTCGTGGACGACGCATACAACGCCAACCCGGACTCCATGCGCGCCGCGCTGCGGGCGCTCGCCGTCATGGCGGGCCGCACGCGCCGATCCGTCGCCGTGCTGGGCGAGATGCTCGAGCTCGGGGACGGGTCGCGCGCGGCGCACGACGAGATCGGCCGCCTCGTGGTGCGATTGAACGTCAAACTCCTCGTCGTCGTCGGCGACGGGGCGTACCACATCCACGAGGGGGCCCTGCAGGAGGGCTCCTGGGGAGAGGAGTCGGTGTTCGTGCCTGACCTCGACGCCGCGCGCGCGGTGCTCGCCGAGGCGCTCGAGCCGGGCGACGTCGTCCTCGTGAAGTCCTCCCTCGGGTCCGGCCTGTGGCGGCTCGGTGACGAGCTCGCCGCGGGCGGGCCGGCCGTGCACGACGCCGCGTCGGAGGTCGCCCCGTGATCGCGATCCTCGTCTCGGCCGGCGTCTCCGGGCTGGTCGCCCTCTTCGGCACGCCCCTGTTCATCCGGTTCCTCATCCACCGGAACTACGGCCAGTTCGTGCGCCAGGACGGGCCGACGGCGCACTTCACCAAGCGCGGCACTCCCACGATGGGCGGCGTCGTGATCATCGCGGCGGCCCTGGTCGGCGTCGCGGTGTCCATGCTGGTCGCCGGGAGGCCGCCGAGCGCGTCGGCGCTGCTGTGCCTGTACCTCATGACCGGGCTCGGCCTGGTCGGCTTTCTCGACGACTTCACGAAGATCCGCAAGCAGCGGTCCCTGGGGCTCACGCCGAAGGCGAAGATCATCGGCCAGGGGTTCGTGGGGATCAGCTTCGCGGTGCTCGCCCTGCAGTTCCCCAACGCCAACGCCCGGACGCCCGCGTCCACGCGGATCTCCTTCCTGCGCGACACCAACCTCGACCTGGCCTTCGCCGGCGTCACGGTGGGCCTCATCCTCTTCGTGATCTGGGCGAACTTCCTCATCACCGCGTGGTCCAACGCGGTGAACCTCACGGACGGGCTGGACGGCCTGGCGACCGGCGTGTCGATCATCGTGTTCGGCGCGTACGTCCTCGTCTGCATCTGGCAGCTCAACCAGTCGTGCCAGCGGCTCGCCGCGGCCGGGCCGCGCTGCTACGAGGTGCGCGACCCGCAGGACCTCGCGATCGTCGCCGCCGCCATCGCGGGCGCGTGCATCGGCTTCCTCTGGTGGAACGCCAGCCCCGCGAAGATCTTCATGGGCGACACGGGCTCGCTGGCCCTGGGCGGCGCCCTGGCCGGCATCTCGATCCTGTCGCGCACCGAGATCCTCGCCGCGATCATCGGCGGGCTCTTCGTCGTCATCGTCATGTCGGACGTCATCCAGATCGGCTTCTTCAAGCTGACCGGCAAGCGCGTGTTCAAGATGGCGCCGCTGCACCACCACTTCGAGCTGTCCGGGTGGGGCGAGGTCACCATCGTCATCCGGTTCTGGCTCATCGCCGGCCTGTTCGCGGCCCTCGGCATGGGCGTCTTCTACGCCGAGTGGGTGGCCACGTGACCGAGCCCGGCCCGCGCGCGCTGCCCGACGGCGCGCGCGTCGTCGTGGCGGGGCTCGGCGTGACCGGGCGCGCCGTCGTCGCGGCCCTGTCCGGCCGTGCGGGTGCGGCCGTGCGGGCGGGCTCCGTCGTGACGGTCGACGGCCGCGCCCCCGACGCCGACGTGCGCGACGCCGACGACCCCGCCGTGGCCGAGCGCGTCGTCGCGGGCGCGGACCTCGTCGTCGCCTCCCCGGGGTGGGCGCCGAGCACGCCGCTGCTGACCGCGGCGCGGGCCGTGGGCGTCCCCGTGTGGAGCGAGATCGAGCTGGCCTGGCGGCTGCGCGCCGAGCGCGCCGGCGCACACGGGCCCGCTCCCTGGCTCGCCGTCACCGGGACCAACGGCAAGACGACGACGGTCGAGATGCTCGCGTCGATCCTCACCGCGGCGGGCCTGCGCGCCGCGGCGGTCGGCAACGTCGGCACCCCCGTGGTCGAGGCCGCGCAGGACCCGTCGCTCGACGTGCTGGCGGTGGAGCTCTCCAGCTTCCAGCTGCACCACACGCTCACGACCTCCTTCGAGGCGGCGGCCGTGCTCAACGTGGCCGCCGACCACCTCGACTGGCACGGCTCCCTCGACGCCTACGCCGCGGACAAGGGGCGCATCTACGCGCGCGCCCAGGTCGCCTGCGTGTACAACGTGGCCGACCCGCGCACCGAGCAGCTCGTGCGCGACGCCGACGTGTCCGAGGGGGCCCTCGCCGTGGGGTTCACCCTCGGCGCCCCGGGCCCCGGGCAGCTGGGCGTGGTCGAGGACGTGCTCGTCGACCGCGCCTTCCACACGGAGCCCGGAGCCCGCGACCGGCAGCGCACGGCCGCCGAGCTCGGCACCCTCGCCGACCTGGCGCACCTCGCGCCGGGCGGCGGCGACGGCTCGCCGAACGTGCCGCCGCACGTCGTCGCCAACGCCCTGGCGGCCGCGGCGCTCGCCCGCGCGCACGGCGTGCCCGCGGCGGCCGTGCGCGACGGCCTGCGCGCCTTCCGTCCCGGCGCGCACCGCATCGCGCGCGTCCGCGAGCTCGACGGCGTCGCGTGGGTGGACGACTCGAAGGCGACCAACGCGCACGCGGCGGCGGCCTCGCTCGGCGCGTACCCGCCCGGCACCGTGGTGTGGGTCGCGGGCGGGCTCGCCAAGGGGGCGTCGTTCGACGCGCTCGTCGCCGACCGGTCCGACCGTCTGCGCGCGGCCGTCCTCATCGGCGTCGACCCGGAGCCGGTCCGCGGGGCGCTGGCCCGACACGCGCCCGAGATCCCCGTCGTCGTGGTCGATCCCGGAGACACTGGGTCGGTGATGCGGCGCGCGGTCGCGGCGGCACGGGACCTGGCTCGGCCGGGGGACACCGTGCTGCTGGCGCCCGCCGGGGCGTCCATGGACCAGTTCGCCTCCTACGCCCAGCGGGGGGAGGCGTTCGCCACGGCCGTGGCGGAGCTGTAGCGGCACGACGCCGCGAGGACGAACGAGGGGTGGCGGATGGCGGTCACGACGGGCACGCGACGCGGGCCGGCCGCCCGGCCGTCGAACGCCACGCCGTCGCGCACGACGCCGAGGCGCACGCCGCAGAAGCGGGCGGAACGCCCGTGGCTCGGTCAGTGGAACAGCACCGTCACGAGCTACTACCTGCTGGTCGGGGCGACCGGGCTGCTGCTCGTCATCGGCCTCGTCATGGTGCTGTCCAGCTCGACGGTGACGTCCATCGCCGAGGGGAACTCGCCGTTCGCCGCGTTCCTCGTCCAGGGCCGGTACGCGCTCATCGGGCTGCCGCTCATGCTCGTCGCGGCCCGTCTGCCCGTGCGGTGGTACAAGCGGCTGGCGTGGCCGGCGCTCCTCGCCTCGCTCGCGATGCTCGCGGCCGTCCCGTTCGTCGGCAAGCTCGTCAACGGCAACCGGAACTGGCTGGTGGTCGGCCCGATCCAGTTCCAGCCCTCCGAGCTCGCCAAGCTGGCGCTCGCGGTGTGGCTGGGGGCGGTGCTGGGCCGCAAGCAGCACCTGCTCGGCAGCTGGGGCCAGGCGATCGTCCCCGGGGTGCTGGGGCTGGCCGCGGTCCTCGGGCTCGTCATGGCGGGGCACGACCTCGGCACGGCGCTGATCATGGCGCTGCTGGGTCTCGGCGCCTACTGGGTCTCGGGGGCCCCGGCGTCCCTGCTGGTCGTCGGTGGCGTCGGTGCCGCGCTGGTGGTGGGCTGGGCGTTCATCCTCAACCAGGGCAGCTCCGACCGCCTCACCCGCATCCTCGCCGCGTACGGCACGTGCACCGACACGCAGGGGCAGTGCTACCAGTCGATCCACGGGATGTACGGGCTGGGCACCGGCGGGCTGTTCGGCGTGGGCCTCGGCGCCAGCCGCGAGAAGTGGAAGTACCTGCCCGAGGCGCACAACGACTTCATCTACTCCGTGATCGGAGAGGAGCTGGGGCTGCTCGGCACGCTGCTGGTGCTCGCGCTGTTCGCCGTCCTCGGGATCGCGATGGCGCGCGTGGTGCGCCGCCACCCGGACCCGTTCGTGAAGATCACCACGGCCGCGATCGGCTGCTGGGTCGTCGGCCAGGCGTTCGTGAACATCGGCGTGGTGATCGGCGTCCTGCCGGTGATCGGCGTCCCGCTGCCCCTGGTGTCGGCGGGCGGGTCGGCCCTCGTCACCACGATGGTGGCGCTCGGCGTGGTGATCAGCTTCGCGCGCAGCGAGCCCGGTGCCGCCGAGGCGCTGGCGGCGCGGCGGAGCGTCGTCAAGCGGTCGGTCGCGGTCCTCTCGCGACGGGGCCGGGACGGCGTCACGGGCGGGAGGTCCCGGCGCCGCGGGGGCGACGGCGGCCGATAGGGTCTGCCTGTGAAGAGCTCTGCAGTCACGTCCGTCGTCCTCGCCGGGGGCGGCACCGCCGGCCACGTCAACCCGCTCCTCGCCGTCGCGGACGAGCTCCGCGCCCGCGAGCCGGAGGCCAGGATCCTCGCCCTCGGCACCACGTCGGGGCTCGAGGCCGACCTCGTCCCGGAGCGCGGCTACCGGCTGTGGCCGATCCCGCGCGTGCCGCTGCCGCGGCGCCCGAGCGTCGACCTGCTGCGGCTGCCCGGGCGGCTGAGCGCGGCGGTGAAGGCCGCCGAGGCCGCGATCGACGAGATCGGCGCCCAGGCGGTCGTCGGCTTCGGCGGGTACGTCTCGACCCCCGCTTATCTCGCCGCCCGGCGCAAGGGCGTCCCCGTGGTGATCCACGAGCAGAACGCCCGCGCCGGCCTGGCCAACAAGCTCGGCGCCCGCTGGGCCGCGCGCGTCGGCGCGACGTTCCCGGGCACTCCGCTGCCGGGCGCCCGGGTGGTGGGCCTCCCGCTGCGGGTCGAGATCGCGGAGCTCGTGTCGGCGCGCGAGGCCGACGCGGTGGCCGCGCGCGTGCAGGCCGCCGACGCGCTCGGTCTCGACGCCCGCCTCCCGACGCTCGTGGTCACCGGCGGCTCGTCGGGGGCCGCGTCGGTGAACGCCGCGCTGGCCGGCTCGGTGGAGGCGCTGCTGCGTGCCGGCGTCCAGGTGCTGCACCTGACGGGCAAGGGCAAGGACGGGCCCGTCCGGGCCGCCGTCGACGCGGCCACGGCCGCGGGCGGGTACGAGGCCGCGCGCTACCAGGTGCGCGAGTACCTGTCCGAGATGCAGCTCGCCCTCGCCGTCGCGGACCTCGTGGTCGCCCGCTCGGGCGCCGGGACCGTGTGCGAGCTCGCCGCCCTCGGCGTGCCCGCCGTCTACGTGCCGCTGCCGATCGGCAACGGCGAGCAGCGGCTCAATGCCGCGCCGCTGGTCGAGGCGGGCGGCGGCCTGCTCGTCGACGACGCCGACCTCACGCCCGCCTGGGTGGCGGAGCACGTGCCCGCGCTGCTGGCCGACCGGCCGCGGCTCGACGCGATGGCGTCCGCGGCGCGGGCGACCGGGGTGCGCGACGGGGCCGCCCGCGTGGCGGACCTCGTCGCCGAGGCGGTCACGCAGTCGGCCGCCGGCGCTGGCTCGGGCACGGGGCGCCAGGCATGAGCGCCGCCCCGTCGACGCGGCCCCCGGCGCTGCCCGTCGAAGAGCTCGGCCGCGTGCACCTGGTCGGTGTCGGCGGCGCGGGCGTCTCCGTCGTCGCGCGGCTGCTGGCGGCCCGCGGCGTGGACGTGCAGGGTTCCGACGCGGCGCCCGGCCCCGCCCTCGAGGCCCTGCGCGCCGACGGCGTGCGGGTCTGGGTCGGGCACGACGCGGCGCACGTCGTCGGCCCGGACGGCGCGCCCCTGGTCGACACGGTCGTCGTGTCTTCCGCGGTGCGGGAGACGAACCCGGAGCTGGCCGCGGCCCGCGCCGCCGGCATCCGGGTGCTGCACCGCTCCCAGGCGCTCGCGTCGCTGATGCTGGGGCGCCGCGCGGTGGCCGTCGCCGGCGCGCACGGCAAGACCACGACGTCCGCGATGGTCGCGACCGTGCTGCGCGCGTGCGGCGTCGACGCGTCGTTCGCGATCGGGGGCACCGTGCGGGTGCGGGACGCCGAGGGCCACGAGAGCGCGGTGCCCGGCGGCCACCTCGGGGCATCTGACGTGCTCGTGGCCGAGGCGGACGAGTCGGACGGGTCGTTCCTCAACTACGCCCCCACGGTGGCGGTCGTGACCAACGTCGAGCCGGACCACCTGGACCACTACGGCTCGCAGGCGGCGTTCGAGCGGGCCTTCGAGGAGTTCGCCGGGCGGATCGCCGACGGCGGCACGCTCGTCGCGTGCGCGGACGACGCCGGCTCGGCGGCCCTCGCCGACGCGCACCGGGCCGCGGGCGGGGCCGTGGTGACGTACGGCGAGGCCGCGGAGGCCGACGTCCGGGTGCGCGACGTCGTCGTCGGGGCGGGGACGGTCGAGGCCGTCGTCTCCGGCGGCCCGCTGGGCGACGAGCCGCGCGCGCTGCGCCTCGCCGTGCCCGGGGCGCACAACGCGCTGAACGCGACGGCCGCCGTCGTGACGGCGGTGCTGCTCGGCGTCGCCCCGGGCGACGCCGTCCGGGGCGCGGGCACGTTCGTCGGCACAGGGCGACGCTTCGAGCCCAAGGGCGAGGTCGACGGCGTGCGGGTGTTCGACAGCTACGACCACCACCCCACCGAGGTGGAGGCGCTGCTGCGGGCGGCCCGGCCGGTGGCCGGGGACGGCCGCATCGTCGTGCTCTTCCAGCCGCACCTGTACTCGCGCACGCGGATCTTCGCCGACCGGTTCGCCGCGGCCCTGGCGCTCGCGGACGAGGTCGTCGTCACCGGGATCTACCGGGCCCGCGAGGACGTCGACCCGACGGTGGGACCGCGCACCATCACCGACCTGCTCGACCGGACGTCGTCGGGCGGGGGAGTGCGCGCGGTCGAGGACAGGCTCGAGGCGGCCCACGTGGCCTCCGCGCTCGCCCGCCCCGGCGACGTCGTGCTCACGGTCGGCGCGGGCGACGTCACCGAGCTCGGCCCGGTGATCCTGGCGGACCTCGCCGCGCGCACCTCCGGCGTGGCGTCGCCGGGCGGAGCCGCCCCCGACGAGACCATGGGGTGATGCGACCGCCAGCCCGCCCACGCCCGACACCCCGCACGTCGTCGGGCCCGTCGACGTCCGGCCGGTCCGGCAGCGGCGCGCGTGAGGCGAAGGGGAGCGCGTCGAGGCCGAGGACGGGCGCCACGACGACGGCGCCGGTGCCGGCCACGAAGCCGGCCACGAAGCCGGCCTCGAAGCCGGCCCGTACGGAGGTGCCCGGTCCGGCGCGGCAGCCGCGTCCCCGCACCGCCGCGACGGCGGTGGTCCCGGCCGGGCAGCAGGTCTCGCCCCGGGTGTCGACGGCGATGGCGGACCGGCTCGCCGAGCGCACCGCGATGCGCCGGCACCGCGCCTGGCGGCGCGTACTCGCGTGGGTGCTCTCGCTGGCGCTCGTCGCGGGCCTCGCGTGGGTGGCGCTCTGGTCGCCGGCGCTGGCCCTGGAGAAGGCCGAGGTGACCGTCACCGGAGCCGGGCGGTACATCGACGAGGCCAGGGTGCGCGAGATCGCCGAGACCCCGGACGGCACCCCCCTGCCTCGCCTGGACACCGTGGCGATGCGGGAGCAGGTCCTCGGGCTGCGCGGGGTGAAGGACGTGCGGATCGCGCGCGCCTGGCCCCACGGGCTCGCGGTGGAGCTCACGCCGCGCGTCCCGGTCGCGGCCGTGCCCGACGGCGACCGGCTGGCGCTCCTCGACTCGTCCGGGGTGCGCGTGGCGACGCGCGACGCGGCGCCGAAGGGCCTGCCCCAAGTGGACGTGCCCCTGGACGACGCGCTGGCGCTGCAGGCGGCGCTCCACGTGCTGGCGGCCCTGCCCGCCAAGCTCGCCGGCCAGGTGGACCACGTCAGCGCCGACACCCAGGACGCCGTCGAGACGGTCCTGGAGGACGGCACCACCGTCCGGTGGGGCGGCAGCTCCGAGGTTCCCCTCAAGGTCGAGACGGTGCGCACGCTGCGCAAGCTCGCCGACGGCGCGCGGACCATCGACGTCTCCTCGCCCGAGCTGCCGGTGACCCGATGACGGGCGCGGTGACGGGCGCGGTGACGGGCCAGGGGGTGGTGTGGCACGCCCGGGCGGGTGAGGCAAGCACCGGGCGCGCGCGACACGCCGATGCACGTCCGTCCGTGCGCCCGCCGTGCCGCCTACCGTCGATCGCAGCAGCAACCTGACATAACTCTAACCCTCAACTCGAACCTTAAGGTTAGGCCCGCGGGCCGGCCGGGGCCGACGGGGGAGCGAGGACCGGACGTCGGGACAAGGAACGACCCGAGAGGCAACGACGTGGCAACTCCGCAGAACTACCTGGCAGTGATCAAGGTGGTCGGTATCGGCGGTGGCGGCGTGAACGCCGTGAACCGCATGATCGAGGTCGGGCTCAAGGGTGTCGAGTTCATCGCCATCAACACCGACGCGCAGGCGCTGCTGATGTCGGACGCCGACGTCAAGCTCGACGTCGGCCGTGAGCTCACCCGTGGCCTGGGCGCCGGCGCCGACCCCGAGGTCGGCAAGAAGGCGGCCGAGGACCACGCCGAGGAGATCGAGGACGTCCTGCGCGGCGCCGACATGGTCTTCGTGACGGCGGGCGAGGGCGGCGGTACCGGCACGGGCGGCGCGCCCGTGGTGGCGCGCATCGCCCGCTCGCTCGGCGCGCTGACGGTGGGCGTCGTGACGCGGCCCTTCACCTTCGAGGGGCGCCGCCGCTCCGTGCAGGCCGAGCAGGGGATCGACACCCTCCGCGAGGAGGTCGACACCCTCATCGTCATCCCCAACGACCGGCTCCTGTCGATGTCCGACAAGAGCGTCTCGGCGATCGCCGCGTTCCACTCGGCGGACCAGGTGCTGCACTCCGGCGTCCAGGGCATCACCGACCTCATCACGACCCCGGGCCTCATCAACCTCGACTTCGCGGACGTGAAGTCCGTGATGCAGGGGGCGGGCTCGGCGCTGATGGGCATCGGCTCGGCCCGGGGCGAGGACCGCGCGGTGCAGGCGGCCGAGCTCGCGATCTCGTCCCCGCTGCTCGAGGCCTCCATCGACGGCGCGCACGGCGTGCTCCTGTCGATCCAGGGCGGCAGCGACATCGGCCTCTTCGAGGTGCACGAGGCCGCGCGCCTCGTCCAGGAGGCGGCCCACTCCGAGGCGAACATCATCTTCGGCACGGTCATCGACGACGCGCTCGGCGACGAGGTGCGGGTCACCGTCATCGCCGCCGGGTTCGACGGCGGCGTGCCGCAGGCCCGCAAGGACGGCCGCGGGCTCGGCCAGATCGCCGGCGCGCCGGCCAAGCCGACGGTCACCGTCGGCGAGGGCGGCACGACGGCGACGTCCGCGCCGCAGCCCGGGGTGCAGGCCGCCCCGCCGCGCCCGCCGCAGCCGACCACCCAGTCGGTGCCGGCGGCCTCCGTGCAGCCGCGGCCGATCCCGGCGGAGCCGGACGACGTCCCCGTGAGCCTCGACGCGCCGCCGGCCCCGCCGGCGGGGGCGCGGCCCGCCGCGGAGCAGCGCCGCCCGTTCACGGTGGTGGAGGACGCCGAGGGCGAGGGCGTCACCGTCGAGCGGCCGGTCGAGGTGCCGCGCCTGTTCGACGAGCCGCGCCGTCCCGCCGAGGAGCTCGACGTGCCCGACTTCCTCAAGTGAGCGCCGGGTGAGCGGAACTCAGGGCGCGGTCGGCTGGGCACAGGAGGCGCTGTTGCCGGACCAGTTCGGTGCGGGGCTGCTGCGGGTGGACCTCGGGGAGGGCGTCGTGGCGGGCTTCACCACGCGTCACGGCGGCGTGTCGCCCGCCCCCTGGTCGTCGCTCGACCTGGGTACGTCCACGGGCGACGATCCCGTGCGGGTGCGGGAGAACCGTGCCCGCCTCGGGGCGTGGGTCGGGGCGCCGGTGGCGTTCTCCGCGCAGGTGCACGGGGACCGGGTGCTGGACCTGGGGGCCGCCGAGCTCGCCGAGTGGTCGTCGACGGAGCCGCCGGCCGCGGCGGGCGAGGCCGACGCCATGGTGACCGCGGAACCCGGTCTCGGGCTGGGGGTCCTGGTCGCCGACTGCGTGCCGGTCGTCCTCGCGGACCCGGTGGCGCGCGTCGTGGCGGTCGCGCACGCCGGCCGGGGCGGCGTCGCCCTGGGGGTGGTGCACCGCGTGGTCGAGCGGATGCTCGCGCGCGGGTCCCGGGCCGAGGACCTGCGGGCCGCCGTCGGCCCGGCGGTCTGCGGCGCCTGCTACGAGGTGCCTGCCGCGATGCGCGAGGAGGTCGCCGCGGTCGTCCCCGAGACGTGGGCGACGACCACGGCCGGCACGCCCGCGCTGGACCTGCCGGCCGGCGTGGTCGCCCAGCTGGCGGCGCACGGCGTGTCCGCCACCCGGGTGGACCGCTGCACGCTCACGGACACCGACCTCTACTCCCACCGTCGCGCCACCGCCCAGGGTGCGACGACGGGGCGGCAGGCGGGGGTCGTCGTCCTGACCTGACACGCCCGCGACGCACGACACACCGGCGTGTCGTGCGTCGATGCCGCCGCGGGCGTGGTTACCGTCGTGACACCGTCCGGGACGGAGGGCGGGACGTGGCGACGAACGGAGCAAGGCGATGGGCGGAGCGCTTCGCAAGACGATGCTGTACCTGGGGCTCGCCGACGACCAGGGTGAGTCGGAGGAGTACCTCGACGAGTACGAGGAGCTGGAGGCACCGGTGCGCGACCGTGACGACTACCAGGCGCAGGTCACCCCGCTGCACCGTGGCGGAGGGAGCGAGTCGGTGATCGCCTCCGACCTGCGACGCATCACGACCATCCACCCGCGCTCGTACAACGACGCCCGCACCATCGGCGAGGCCTTCCGCGGCGGCACGCCGGTGATCATGAACCTGTCGGACATGGACGACGCCGACGCGAAGCGCCTCGTGGACTTCTCGGCAGGCCTGATCTTCGGGCTCCGCGGGTCGATCGAGCGCGTGACGAACAAGGTCTTCCTGCTCTCGCCGGAGCACGTGGAGATCGCGGGCGAGGAGCCGCCGGCGGAGAAGGTCGCGGGGCGCGGGGCGTTCTACAACCAGAGCTGACCGCGCGCCGAGAGCGCCGATCGCGCGCCGATCGCACCGTCCGGCACGGGCCGGGGCAGTCCTGCCCCGGCCCTGCGTCGTGCTCGGGTAGGTTCGACCCGTGAGCCTCGTCTTCAACCTGGTCTATATCGTCCTGTGGCTGTTCCTGCTGTGCCTCATCGTCCGGCTCGTCTTCGACTGGGTGCAGTTCTTCGCGCGCGACTGGCGGCCGAAGGGCGTGCTGCTGGTCCTGGCGGAGGCGGTCTACACGGTCACCGACCCGCCGCTGCGCTTCCTGCGCCGGCTGATCCCGCCGCTGACCCTCGGGCAGATCCGTCTCGACCTCGCGTTCCTCGTGCTCTTCATCGGCACGGGCATCCTCATGCGGGTGGCGTCGTTCCTCGCCACGGCGTGACGGCCGCCGCGGCCGCTCCGATGTGACCTGGGTCGGGGTTCGCACCGCCCGGCGAGGGCCGCCCCGGTGCTGACCTGTGAAGACGTCGTGTGGGCGGGACGACCCGGCCTCGTCGGGCAGGTCGCCCGCCGACTCGTCCGCTACCGTGGTCATCCAGACGGCCCGGGAACCGGGTCCCACCGACCCTGCAAGAACGATGAGGTGAGACGATGGCGCTGCTGACGGCAGAGGACATCCTGAACAAGAAGTTCGCCGCGACCAAGTTCCGCGAGGGCTACGACGTCGAGGAGGTCGACGACTTCCTCGACGAGGTCGTGCGGACCCTCACGGCGGTCCAGGAGGAGAACGACGACCTGCGCTCCAAGCTCACCGCGGCCGAGCACCGGGTCGCCGAGCTGAGCCGCTCGGACGCTGCCCAGCAGGCGCAGCCGACCCCGACCCCGGCGCCCGCCCCGACGCCGGCCCCCGCCCCGGCCGCCGCGAAGCAGCAGCCCGCGGAGCCGGAGTCCGCCACCGGGATGCTCCAGCTGGCGCAGAAGCTGCACGACGACTACGTGCGGTCCGGCCAGGAGGAGGGCGACCGTCTCATCTCCGAGGCCAAGTCCGAGGGCTCGCGCATCGTGCGCGAGGCCGAGGAGACCAGCCACCGGACCCTCTCGCAGCTCGAGCAGGAGCGCTCGCTCCTCGAGCGCAAGATCGACGAGCTCCGCCTCTTCGAGCGTGACTACCGCACGCGCCTCAAGAGCTTCCTGCAGAACCTGCTGGGCGACCTCGACGCCCGCGGCTCGGCCCTGCCGCCGCAGCGGCAGAACGCCGGGGCCGGTCGCGGCTCGGAGCTCTGAGCGGGGGGCCGTCACCCCGCGCACCCCGCTCCCTCGTCACGCCTCACGCCGAGCGGCCCGCACGACACGCACGCGTTCACCGCGCGTGCTGTTGTGCGGGCCGCTCGGCGCACTTACGCTGCGGTGACTCGTCGTCGACGCACCAACGAAAGGGCACCGATGGCCAAGCTCTCGACCACCACGCGCGCGGCACTGCGCGAGAACTTCCCGCACCTCGCGCGGGACGTGAAGTCGTTCCCGGTCCGTGACGGCGAGGAGCCCTGGACCCTGCACGAGGTGGAGGAGCTGGCGGCCTTCCTGCTCGAGGAGAAGGAGCGACTCGAGCGCGAGCTCGCGGCCGCCGACCAGGAGCTGTCGGACCTGCTGCGCAACTCGGGCGACGGCGCGGGCGACGACCAGGCGGACTACGGCTCGAGCGCCCTCGAGCGCGAGCAGGAGCTCACCCTGGTCAACAACATGCGCGACCTGCTCGCCCAGACCGCCCACGCCGTCGACCGCATCCGCAAGGGCACCTACGCCACCTGCGAGATCACCGGGCTGCCGATCGGCAAGGCGCGGCTGCAGGCGTTCCCGCGCGCGACGCTCTCAGTCGAGGCGAAGGCGCGCGAGGAGCGCCGCTGACCGGGCGGGCCCGCCCCGGCGACCGGTCCCGTCCGCCTACACTTGCGGACGATGTCGACCACGCCCGCCGGCTCCGCCCCGGCCCCTGAGCCCGCGCCGCGCGACGGCGCACCCGAGACGCCCGGGTCGGGCGCGCCCGCCGACGCCGTCCCCGCGGGAGGCGCGGGCCCCGTCGCCGAGGAGGCCGAGGCCCCGGTGCCCGCGGCGCGCCGTCGCCGGCTGATCGCGGGGACCTTCGTGCTCGCCGCACTTGTGCTGCTGGTCGACCAGCTGACGAAGTGGTGGGCCGAGTCGGCCCTCGTCTGGGGCGACGACCCGAAGCCCCTCGTCGGTGAGCTGCTGCAGCTCCGCCTGATCTACAACCCGGGCGCGGCGCTCTCCATCGCCACCGGCATGACGTGGATCCTCACGATCGTGGTGGTGATCGTGGTGGTCATCATCGTGCGGGCGATCCGCCGGATCGGCTCGACCGGGTGGGCGGTGGCCCTCGGTCTGCTGCTGGGCGGGGCGCTGGGCAACCTCGGCGACCGCTTCTTCCGCGAGCCCGGGTTCGCGGAGGGTCACGTGGTCGACTTCATCGACTACGGCGTCTTCGTCGGCAACGTCGCGGACATCGCGATCGTGGCCGCCGCGGTGCTCATCGTCATCCTGTCGTTCCGGGGGATCGGCCTCGACGGCCGGCGGCACGTCGAGGGCGGGGACGCCCCGACAGAGCCGACCGAGCCGACCGAGCCGACCGAGCCGACCGAGCCTGCAGAGGGGCGCTGACCGTGCCGACGGGGTCCACCCGCACCTTGCCCGTGCCCGACGGCCTCGCGGGCGAGCGCGTCGACGCGGGCCTGGCCCGCATGCTCGGCTTCTCCCGCACCCAGGCGGCCGAGCTCGCCGCCTCCGGGGCGGTGCTCCTGGACGGCCGCGAGGTCGGCAAGTCCGACCGGCTCGTCGCCGGCGGCTGGCTCGAGGTCACCGTGCCGGAGGCCCGGCCGGCCGCAACAGTGGTCGCGGAGCCGGTGCCCGGCATGGGGATCGCCTACGAGGACGACGACGTCGTCGTCGTCGACAAGCCGGTCGGGGTCGCGGCGCACCCGTCGCCCGGCTGGACCGGCCCCACCGTGGTCGGCGCGCTGGCCGCGGCCGGCTACCGGATCGCGACCTCCGGTGCCGCCGAGCGGCAGGGCATCGTGCACCGGCTGGACGTCGGCACGTCCGGCCTCATGGCCGTGGCGAAGAGCGAGGCGGCGTACAGCGGCCTCAAGCGGGCGTTCAAGGAGCGCACGGTCGAGAAGGTCTACCACGCGCTCGCCCAGGGTCATCCCGAGCCCACGACCGGCACCATCGACGCCCCGATCGGGCGCCACCCGAGCGCCGACTACCGGTTCGCCGTGGTCGCGGACGGCAAGCACTCGGTGACGCACTACGAGGTGCTCGAGATGCTGCCCGCCGCGTCGCTCGTCGAGGTGCACCTGGAGACGGGGCGCACGCACCAGATCCGGGTGCACTTCCAGGCCGTGCGCCACCCGCTGGTCGGCGACCTCACGTACGGCGCCGACCCGGTGCTCGCGTCGAGGGTGGGGCTGGAGCGGCAGTGGCTGCACGCCGTGCGGCTCGGCTTCGAGCACCCGCTCACCGGCCGCCGGGTGGAGGTGACCAGCGAGTACCCGGACGACCTGGCGCACGCGCTCGAGGTGGTGCGGGGCGCCTACGCCTGACGGTGTGAGAAGTACCCCGGCGCGGACGTTGGATCGTGTCGGACCCTCCTGGAAGACTCGGCCCATGCCCGACGCAGGTTCCTCCACCGCCCAGCCGACCGGTACCTCCGAGGACGACTTCGTCCACCTGCACGTGCACACCGAGTACTCGATGCTCGACGGCGCGGCGCGCATGAACGACCTGTTCAGCGAGGTGTCGCGACTCGGTCAGAAGGCCGTCGCGATCACGGACCACGGCTACCTGTTCGGCGCGTTCGACTTCTGGAGCACGGCGCAGAAGCACGGCGTCAAGCCGATCATCGGCGTCGAGGCGTACGTGACGCCGGGCACCAGCCGCCACGACCGCACCAAGGTCCTCTGGGGCGAGCAGCACCAGCGGCGCGACGACGTCTCCGCGGGCGGCGCCTACACGCACATGACGCTCTGGGCGCGCGACAACGAGGGCATGCACAACCTCTTCCGTGCGTCGTCTCTCGCGTCCCTGGACGGCCAGATGGGCAAGTGGCCGCGCATGGACCGCGAGCTCCTCGAGACGTACGGCAAGGGCCTCATGGGCACCTCGGGCTGCCCGTCCGGCGAGGTGCAGACGCGGCTGCGGCTGGGCCAGTGGGACGAGGCGGTGCGCGCGGCGGGCGAGCTGCAGGACATCCTCGGCAAGGAGAACTTCTTCGTCGAGCTGATGGACCACGGGATCGAGATCGAGTCCCGCACGTACAAGGACCTGCTGCGCCTGGCCGAGCACATCGACGCGCCGCTGGTGGCCACCAACGACCTGCACTACACGAAGCGGGAGGACGCGCACTCGCACGAGGTGCTGCTCGCGGTGAACTCGGGGTCGACGCTCGACGAGCCGACCTACGACCAGGGCGGCAGCCGGTTCGCCTTCAGCGGCGACAGCTTCTACGTGCGCTCGGGCGCGGAGATGCGCCGTCTGTTCTCCGAGCTGCCGCAGGCGATCGACAACACGCTGCTCATCGCGGAGCGCTGCGACGTCTCGTTCGACACCAAGGCGAACTACATGCCGCGGTTCCCGGTGCCGGACGGCGAGGACGAGGTCAGCTGGTTCGTCAAGGAGGTCGAGAACGGTCTGCGCCGCCGCTACCCCGACGGCATCAGCGACGACGTGCGCAAGCAGGCGGACTACGAGGTCGAGGTCATCATCCAGATGGGCTTCCCGGGGTACTTCCTCGTGGTGGCCGACTTCATCAACTGGGCGAAGGAGCAGGGCATCCGCGTGGGGCCCGGCCGTGGCTCGGCCGCGGGCTCGATGGTCTCGTACGTCATGGGCATCACCGAGCTCGACCCGCTCAAGCACGGCCTGATCTTCGAGCGCTTCCTCAACCCGGAGCGCGTGTCCATGCCCGACGTCGACGTCGACTTCGACGAGCGCCGGCGCTCCGAGGTGATCCGGTACGTCACCGAGAAGTACGGCGACGACCGCGTCGCGATGATCGTCACGTACGGGTCCATCAAGGCGAAGCAGGCGCTCAAGGACGGCTCCCGCGTGCTCGGCTTCCCCTTCGCGATGGGGGAGAAGCTCACCAAGGCGATGCCGCCCGCCGTCATGGGCAAGGACATCCCGCTGTCCGGGATCTTCGACCCGAAGCACGAGCGCTACCCGGAGGCCGCGGAGTTCCGCGCGGTGCACGACGCCGACCCGGAGGCGCAGCGCGTCGTCGAGACGGCGCGCGGCATCGAGGGCCTGAAGCGGCAGTGGGGCGTGCACGCCGCGGGCGTCATCATGTCGAGCCACCCGCTGATCGACATCATCCCGATCATGCGCCGCCCGCAGGACGGCGCGGTCATCACGCAGTTCGACTACCCGACGTCCGAGGGCCTCGGCCTCATCAAGATGGACTTCCTCGGGCTGCGCAACCTCACGATCCTCGACGACGCGCTCGAGAACATCGTCATGAACGGCAAGGAGCCGGTGGCGATCGAGACGGTCGAGCTCGACGACAAGGCCACCTACGACCTGCTCGCCCGCGGCGACACGCTCGGCGTGTTCCAGCTCGACGGCGGCGCGATGCGCTCGCTGCTGCGACAGATGCGGCCGGACAACTTCGAGGACGTCTCCGCCGTCATCGCGCTGTACCGCCCGGGGCCGATGGGCATGAACTCGCACATCAACTACGCCCTGCGCAAGAACGGCATGCAGAAGATCGAGCCGATCCACCCCGAGCTCGAGGAGCCGCTCGCGGAGGTGCTCGACGAGACGTACGGCCTCATCGTCTACCAGGAGCAGGTGCAGCGCGCCGCCCAGATCCTCGCCGGCTACTCGCTCGGCCAGGCCGACCTGCTGCGGCGCGCGATGGGCAAGAAGAAGAAGGAGATCCTCGACAAGGAGTTCGTCCCCTTCGAGGCGGGCATGAAGGAGCGCGGCTACTCCAAGCCCGCGATCCAGGCGGTCTGGGACACGCTGGTGCCGTTCGCCGGCTACGCGTTCAACAAGGCGCACTCGGCCGGGTACGGCGTCGTGTCCTACTGGACGGCGTACCTCAAGGCGAACTACCCGACCGAGTACATGGCCGGCCTGCTGCAGAGCGTCCGCGACGACAAGGACAAGATGGCGCTCTACCTGGGCGAGTGCCGTCGCATGCACATCACGGTGCTGCCGCCGGACGTCAACGACTCCGCCGCGAAGTTCACCGCCGTCGGCGAGGACATCCGGTTCGGCCTGACGGCGATCCGCAACGTCGGCGCCAACGTCGTGGACGCGATCATCGCCGCGCGCGAGGAGAAGGGCGCGTTCACCTCGTTCACGGACTTCCTCGACAAGGTTCCGGCCGTGGTCTGCAACAAGCGCACCATCGAGTCGCTCATCAAGGCCGGCGCGTTCGACTCGCTGGGCCACCCGCGCCGGGCCCTGCTCGTGGTGCACGAGCAGGCCGTCGACTCGGTCATCTCCGTGAAGCGCAAGGAGGCCGAGGGGCAGTTCGACCTCTTCGCCGGCTTCGGCGGGGCGGAGGAGGACGCGGCGATGACGTTCGCCGTCGACGTCCCCGACCTGCCCGACTGGGACAAGAAGCAGCGGCTCGCGTTCGAGCGCGAGATGCTCGGCCTGTACGTGTCGGACCACCCGCTGTCGGGGCTCGAGCACGTGCTGGCGCGCGCGGCGGACACGTCGATCGCGTCGCTCATGGCGGACGAGGGGCGCCCGGACGGCTCGCAGGTCACCGTCGCGGGACTGCTCACCAGCGTGCAGCGCAAGATGAGCAAGAACGGCAACCCCTGGGCGGCCGTCACGGTGGAGGACCTCGAGGGCGCCGTCGAGGTGATGTTCTTCGGCGAGACGTACCTCGCGTACTCGACGATCCTCGCGGAGGACCAGGTCGTCACGCTGCGCGGCCGCGTGCGGCGCCGCGACGACCAGATGCAGCTACAGGCGATGGAGGTGTCGCTGCCGGACACGTCCGCCGTCGCCGACGCGCCCGTGCTGGTCACGGTGCCGCACACCCGCTGCGTCGAGCCGGTCATGGTGCGGCTGCGCGAGGTGCTCGCCACGCACCCGGGCTCGGCGGAGGTGCACGTGAGCGTCGCGGAGCCGGGCAAGCGGACGGTGGTGCGCGCGGCGGACACCCTGCGGGTCGAGAAGTCGCCCGCGCTGTTCGGCGACCTCAAGGCCCTCCTCGGCCCGAGCTGCCTGTCATGACGCGTCCGGGCACCGGGGGGAAGGACAGCCCGGCGGACGACGGCTCGGCGGACCACCGCTTCCGCGTCGTGCCGGCCGCGTACGTCTACCTGCGCCGCGAGGGGCAGGTGCTGCTGCAGCTGCGGCAGGGCACCGGGTTCAGGGACGGGCACTGGGCCGCCGCCGCGGCGGGGCACGTCGAGGCGGGGGAGTCCGTGCGCGCCGCGGCCGTCCGGGAGGCCCGCGAAGAGCTGGGCGTCGTCGTCGACCCCGCCGACCTCGTGCCCGTGACGACGATGCATCGCGGAGTGCCCGGCGGCCCGGCCCTGGAGCAGCGCGCCGACTTCTTCTTCACCGCGACCCGGTGGAGCGGCAGCCCGGAGATCCGCGAGCCCGCGAAGGTCGCCGACCTGCGGTGGTTCCCGTTCGTCGCGCTGCCGGACCCGGTCGTGCCGCACGAGCTGGTCGTGCTGCGCGCCCTGCACGACGAGGGGCGGCACGGCACCCGTGTGCCGCCGATCCTGACGGACGGGTTCGAGGGCGCCGCGAGCGACGGCTGACGGGGCCCCGGGGAGAGGTGCGGGCTCGGCGAGCGTCCCGGGCGCCGTAGGCTCGGGGAGTGTTCCGTCTCAACCCCGAGCAGCTCGTGTTCGTCACCGAGCGGCATCTCGCCACCCTGACCACGCTGCGCGCCGACGGCAGCCCGCACGTCGTGCCCGTCGCCTTCACCTGGGACGCCGACGCCGGGGTCGCGCGCACCACGGCACGGCGCACGTCGACGAAGGTCGCCAACGCGCGCCGGGCGACCGCCCAGGGAGGCCGGCCGCGGGCCGCGCTCTGCCAGGTCGACGGCGGGCGGTGGCTGACGCTCGAGGGGACGATCGAGGTGAGCGACGACCCGGACGAGGTCGCGGACGCCGTCGCGCGGTACACGAAGCGCTACCGGCCGCTCGAGCACGACCCCGAGCGCGTCGTCCTGCGCCTCACTCCCGACCGGGCGATGGCCTCCACCTACATGGCCTGATGGTGTGGGCGCCGAACGAGCGCCCACACCGATCGACCTCAGGCGACGACGGCGGTCTCGTCGCCCTCGGGCAGGGCCACGGTGACGCGGTCGCCGCGGACGAGCTGGCGGCCGCGGCGGGTCTCGGCCTCGCCGTTGACGCTGACCTCGCCGTCGGCGACAAGGTCCCGGGCGTGCGTGCCGGACTCCGCCAGGCCCGCGAGCTTGAGGAACTGGCCGAGGCGGATCATGTCGTCGCGGATGGGGACGTCCGTCCCGTCGGTGTCACGGTCGGTGTCACGGTCGGTGTCACGGTCGGTGTCGTGGTCGGCGCTCATCCGTCCATTCTCCGGCACGAGGGCCCGGGTGCGGACGCCCGCTGCCTAGACTGAGCGGGTGATCCGACGCATCGACCTCCGCGGGCAGGACCTGACCCGCACCGAGCTGCTCGGGGTGCTGCCGCGCCCCGAGGTCGGGGTGGACGAGGCCGTCCAGGCCGTCACCCCGATCATCGCCGACGTCCGGGCCCGCGGCGCCGCCGCGCTCCGCCACCTGTCGGAGCGCCTCGACGGCGTGCGTCCGGAGCATCTGCGCGTCCCGGCCTCGGCCCTCGCCGACGCTCTCGCCGGGCTCGACCCGCAGGTGCGGGCGGGGCTCGAGGAGGCGATCCGGCGCGTCCGCGCGGTGCACGCCGCGCAGGTGCCGACGGAGCACGCCACGCAGCTCGCCCCGGGCGCGGTGGTGCGGCAGCGATGGATCCCGGTGCAGCGCGTGGGCCTCTACGTGCCCGGTGGCCGCGCCGTCTACCCGTCGTCGGTGATCATGAACGTGGTCGCCGCGCAGGAGGCCGGCGTGCCGGGGCTCGCCGTCGCGTCGCCGCCGCAGAAGGACGCGGGCGGCCTGCCCCACCCGACGATCCTCGCCGCCTGCGCGCTGCTCGGCGTCGACGAGGTCTACGCGGTCGGTGGCGCCCAGGCCGTGGCGATGTTCGCCTACGGCGCGGCCGGCAGCGAGCCGCAGGACGGCGACGTGCTGTGCGAGCCGGTGGACGTCGTCACGGGCCCTGGCAACGTGTACGTCACGGCGGCCAAGCGCCTGGTGCGCGGCGTCGTCGGCATCGACGCCGAGGCCGGGCCCACGGAGATCGCCGTGCTGGCCGACTCCACCGCCGACGCGGGGCACGTCGCGCTGGACCTCATCAGCCAGGCCGAGCACGACCCGATGGCCGCCGCCGTGCTGGTCACGCCGTCGGTGGAGCTCGCCGGCGCCGTCGAGGCCCGGCTGAGCGACCTGGTGAGCTCCACCAAGCACTCCGCCCGCGTCCTGCAGGCGCTCGGCGGGCCGCAGTCGGCCGTCGTGCTCGTCGACGACCTGGAGCAGGGGCTCGCGGTGGTGGACGCCTACGGCGCGGAGCACCTGGAGATCCAGACCGAGGGCGCCGCCGCGCTCGCGGAGCGCGTGCGCTCGGCGGGGGCGATCTTCGTCGGCCCGTGGTCGCCCGTCTCGCTCGGCGACTACATGGCCGGCAGCAACCACGTGCTCCCCACCGGCGGCTCCGCGCACTTCTCCAGCGGGCTCGGCGTGCACGCCTACCTCAAGTCCGTGCAGGTCGTGGAGTACGCCCGCGACGCGCTCGAGGAGCTCGCCGACCGCATCGTCGCCGTCGCGAACGACGAGGACCTGCCCGCGCACGGCGAGGCCGTCCGCGGCCGCTTCCTCTGAGCCGCCGCACCCGCCCACGACCGGCGGGTGCGGGCGCGCGGAATAGTGTGCCAAGCGGCGTGGTGCACACGGCCGGTCGCGTCGGAGGGGCGTGCGAGCATGGACGCATGCCCGCGCCGCCCCCTCGCCTCGACCCGGTCGCGGTGGGCGACGTCGTGGGGAGCGCCGCGTTCCGCCGGGCGCAGGGCTATCAGCGCGCGGGCATGGTGCGCACGTGGCACTGGGACCCCGACGGGCGGGTGCTGACGGCCCGCGTCGCGGGCAGCGGCGCGCAGCCCTACTCGTGCCACGTGTCGTTCACCGTCGGGGCCGACGGGCGGTACGCCTACGAGGGCTCGACCTGCAGCTGTCCGGTGCGCGCGGACTGCAAGCACGTCGCGGCCGTGCTGCTGCACGTCGGCGCCCAGACCGAGGCGACCGGCGCCGTCGGCACCGCCGCCGGCGAGGAGGACGACGACGGACCCGCCGGCTGGCGCGGACGACTCGCCGCGGTGACCCGGGCCCCGGACACCGGGCCGCGGGGCCCGGCCGTGCCCGTGCGCGACGGCGGTGTCCTCCCGGTCGCGCTGCGGTTCCGGCTCGACGAGGCGTTCGGCGGCCTGGCCCCGGAGCTCTCGGTGCGGCCGGTCGTGCCCGGGCGCACCGGCTGGAAGGTCGCCCCCGAGGCGAGCTGGGAGGCGCTGGCCACCGGCCTGTACGCGTTCGCCGACGTGCGCGCGACGCCCGCCCCCGAGGTACGCCGCTGGTTCGCGGACCTCGGGTCCGCGCTCGGCGACGGGGGCGGGTTCGGCCGCGGCAGGCGGGCCTGGCGGCCGCTGGCCGCGGGTGGCCGCGGGCTGTGGGCGCTGCTCGCCGAGGCCGCCGACCTGGAGATCCCGCTCGTCGCGCACGGGGCCCGCGACGAGGTGGTCCTGGCGGACGCGGCCGAGCTCCGGCTGGTGGTCGGGGCGGAGGACGGCGGGGTGCGTCTCGACCCGGTCGCGGCCTTCGACGGCACCGACGCGGCGCCGGGAGGCCCGCTCGGCACGGTGGGCGACACCGGCCTGTACGCGGTCGAGGCCTCGGGTCGGCGGACCGTGCTGCGGCTGGGGCCCACGCCGCGCCGGTTGTCCGACGCCGCGCGCGAGCTCGTCGTCGTGGGCCGGGTGGAGGTGCCGGGCGACGACGTGGCGGAGCTCTACGCCGAGCACCTCCCGGTGCTCCGCCGCGCCGTGCGCGTCGTGTCCGACGGCTCCGTCGCGCTGCCCGACCCGCCGCGCCCCGTGCTCGTCGCCGGGGTCGCGTTCGCGTCGCCGGAGCACGCCGTCCTGTCGTGGACGTTCGAGTACCCGAGGCCGGAGCCCCCGGGGCCCGGCGGCGCGGGCTCCGCACGTCGCGTCCCGCTGGACGGGACGGCGTCGGACCCGCTGCGAGACCCGGACACCGAGGCCGAGATCCGTGCGAAGGCCCAGGCGACCGTCCGGGGCGTGCCCGGGTTCGAGCGCTTCGACCTCGCCGCCCGGACGGAGCTCAAGGGCCTGGACGCCCTCGACCTCGCCCACGCCGTGCTGCCCGCGCTGGCGGCCGCGGGCGACGTGCGCGTCGACGCCACCGACGTCCCGCACTACCTCCACCTGGACGCCGCGCCCCGTGTCGTCGTGTCCGGGGCGCCCTCCGGGGACGCGGACTGGCTCGACCTCGGCGTCTCCGTGACCGTCGCGGGCAAGGAGCTCCCGTTCGCCCGCCTGTTCACCGCCCTCGCGCGGGGGGACAAGCGGCTGCTGCTCGTCGACGGGTCCTGGCTGCGCCTCGACCAGCCGGTGCTGGGCCGCCTGCGCGACCTCATCACGGAGGCCACCGCGCTGAGCGACCGGCCGGGCAAGGCGCGGGTCAGCCGCTACGACGCCCACCTGTGGGGCGAGCTCGAGGACGTGGCCGACGTCGTCGAGGCCGCGGAGGCCTGGCGGCGGTCCCTGGCCGGCCTGCGCGCGCTCGCCGCGGGCGAGCGCGTCACGGAGGCGGTGGACGTTCCCGAGGGCGTGCGGGCCGAGCTGCGGCCGTACCAGCGACAGGCGTTCGAGTGGCTGGCCTTCCTGTGGCGGCACGGGCTCGGGGGGATCCTCGCCGACGACATGGGGCTCGGCAAGACGGTCGAGGCCCTCACGTTCCTGGCGCACGCGCGGACGACGGCCCCGGACGCCCCGCCGTTCGTCGTCGTGGCGCCCGCGTCGGTGGTGGGGAACTGGGCGGACGAGGCGGCGCGCTTCACGCCCGGCCTCCGGGTGGCGGTGATGCCGGCCACGGCGCGCACGATGGGCACGGAGCTGGCCGAGCTCGCGTCCGGGGCCGACGTGCTCGTGACGTCGTACGCCGTCTTCCGCCTCGAGTTCGACGCGTTCGACGCCCTCGAGTGGGGCGGGCTGATCCTCGACGAGGCGCAGGTCGCGAAGAACCCGCGCACGCGGGCCCACGAGACCGCCCGGCTGCTGCGCGCCCCGTTCAAGCTCGCGATCACGGGCACGCCGCTCGAGAACAACCTCCTCGAGCTGTGGGCGGCCCTCGCGATCGTCGCGCCGGGGCTCTACCCCTCGATGCACCGCTTCAAGGCGGAGACGGCGCGCCTGGTCGACGCCGCGGCCGCCGACGACGACCCGCAGGTCGTGGCGGCCGGCAACCGTGCGCTCGCGCGGCTCAAGCGCCGCATCCGCCCGCTCGTGCTGCGCCGCACCAAGGAGCAGGTCGCACCCGAGCTGCCCGAGCGCACCGAGCGCGTGCTGCGCGTGCCGCTCACCCCCGACCACCGCAAGGTCTACGACACCCACCTGCAGCGCGAGCGGCAGCGGCTGCTCGGGCTGCTGGAGGACTTCGACGCGAACCGCGTGGCCATCTTCCGGTCGCTGACGACGCTGAGGCGCCTCGCGCTCGACGCCTCGCTGCTCGACGACGCGTACGCGGGCGTGGGCTCCGCCAAGCTCGACGTGGTGACGGACGAGCTGACCGAGATCGCGGCGGAGGGCCACCGGGCGCTCGTCTTCTCGCAGTTCACGTCGTTCCTGCGGCGGGTCGAGCAGCGTTGCGCCGCCGCCGGCCTGCCCGTCGTCTACCTCGACGGCGCCACCCGCCGGCGCGCCGACGTCGTGCGCGCCTTCAAGGACGGCGACGCGCCGGTGTTCCTCATCTCGCTCAAGGCGGGCGGCGTCGGGCTCAACCTCACCGAGGCCGACTACGTGTACCTGCTCGACCCCTGGTGGAACCCCGCCGCGGAGGCGCAGGCCGTGGACCGCACGCACCGCATCGGCCAGACCCGCAACGTCGTCGTGACGCGCCTCGTCGCGCAGGACACGATCGAGGAGAAGGTCATGGCGCTCGCGCGCCGCAAGGCCGCGCTGTTCGACGCGGTGCTCGACGACGCGTCGGGCACGTTCGCCCGGGCGCTCGCGGCCGACGACGTCCGGGGCCTGCTCGACGGCTGACCCGCCGTCGCGACCCCGTCCGTCGTCGGCGCGTCAGCGCACGCCGAGCACGAAGGGATGCACCGCCGCGGCGCCGGCCTGGCGCAGCAGCCGGGCGGCCACGGTGAGCGTCCAGCCGGACTCGGTCCAGTCGTCCACCAGCAGCACCGTGCGCCCGGGCAGGCCGCGCAGCGCGGCGTCGCCCAGCTCCAGCCGCAGGCGCCGCGCCACCCCGGCCAGACGCATCGCCGAGTTCACGTCGTGCCGGTCGGGCTGCTCGGAGCCGGCGGCCGGCCCCACGGCGCCGATGAGCGGCACTCCGAGGTACGCGGCCAGCCCGGACGCCAGGTGGTACGTCAGCTGCGGTCGGGTCGCGGACCGCACCGCGACGACCCCCTCGATCGTCGTGCGGCGTCCGCCGTCCGCGGCCGGCTCGGCGCCTTCGGCTCCCTCGGCGCCGCCGGGGCGGATCGCGTCCCAGTCGTCGAGGACGCGTGCGGCGGCGTGCCGCAGCGGCACGGGCACCTCGCCGTCGGGGGCGCCTGCGGCGAAGAGGTCCCGCAGCGGGCCGGACCAGCCCAGGCCGTCGAGCCGGGCCACCGCGCGACCCGGCTCGGCGCGCTCCTCGGGCGCGATCTTGCCCTTGAGGTCGAGGCCGAGGGCCGCGAGCCCGGACGGCCACATCGCGCGCGGCCCGACCTCCACGCCGGGCCGGTCCATGTCGGCGCGCGCCGCGGCCACGGCCTCGGCGTCCGGGACGGCGGGCAGCGTGACGCCGTCGCACCGGTCGCAGCGGCCGCAGGCCCAGCCGTCGGGCAGCTCGGGGTCGTCGAGCTGGGCGCGCAGGTACGCCATCCGGCACCCGGAGGTGGCCACGTAGTCGACCATCGCCTGCTGCTCCGCCTGGCGGGTGGCCTCCACCCGCGCGTAGCGCTCGGCGTCGTAGGCCCAGGGGGTGCCGGTCGCGACCCAGCCGCCCTGCACGCGCCGCACCGCGCCGTCGACGTCGAGCACTTTGAGCATCGTCTCGAGCCGGGAACGCTTGAGGTCGACCTGCGTCTCCAGCGCGGCGGTGGACTGCGCCGCCTCGGACGCCCCGAGGGCGCCCAGCGTGGCGCGCACCTGCGGCTCGGCCGGGAACGCCTGCGACCCGAACCAGTCCCAGATCGCCCGGTCCTCGTGCCCGGGCAGCAGCACGACGACGGCGTCGTCCACGCCACGGCCGGCGCGGCCCACCTGCTGGTAGTAGGCGATGGGGGAGGACGGGGCGCCGAGGTGCACGACGAACGCGAGGTCGGGCTTGTCGAAGCCCATGCCGAGCGCGGACGTCGCCACGAGGGCCTTGACCCGGTTCTCCTTGAGGTCCTCCTCGAGCTGCTCCCGCTGGGTGGGGTCGGTCCTCCCGGTGTAGGCGGCGACCGCCAGGCCCGCGCCCCGCAGCTGCTCGGCCACCTGTTCGGCGGCGGACACGGTGAGGCAGTAGACGATGCCCGACCCCTCGACGTCCTGGAGCGCCTCGACGAGCCAGGCCACCCGCGTGGGCTGGTCCGGCAGCTCGAGCACCGCCAGGTGCAGCGACTCGCGGTCCAGCCCGCCCCGCAGCACGAGCACCTCCTCGTCGGGGACGGGGTCGCCGCCCGAGGTCGCCCCGTGCACGCCCAGCTGCTCGGCGACGTCGGCGGTGACCCGCGCGTTGGCGGTGGCAGTGGTCGCGAGGACGGGGATGCCCGGCGGCAGGTCGGCGAGCAGGGTACGGATGCGGCGGTAGTCGGGCCGGAAGTCGTGCCCCCAGTCCGAGATGCAGTGCGCCTCGTCGATGACCACGAGGCCGGCGTCGGCCGCCAGGCGGGGGAGCACCTCGTCGCGGAACGCCGGGTTGTTCAGCCGCTCGGGGGAGCACAGCAGCACGTCCACCTCGCCCGCGGCGATGGCCGCGTGCACCTGGTCCCACTCGGTGACGTTGGAGGAGTTGATCGTCACGGCGCGGATCCCGGCGCGCGCCGCGGCCGCGATCTGGTCGCGCATGAGCGCCAGGAGCGGCGAGACGATGACGGTGGGCCCCGCCCCCCGGGACCGCAGCAGGGACGTGGCGACGAAGTAGACGGCGGACTTGCCCCACCCGGTGCGTTGCACGACGAGCGCGCGACGGCGGAACGCGACGAGCGCCTCGATCGCGCGCCACTGGTCCTCCCGCAGCGTCGCGTCCTCGCGGCCGACGAGCGCGCGCAACGACTCCTCCGCCTGCTCGCGCAGCGTGCCGCCGCCCTCGCCCGCGCTGTCGAGCAGGCCTCGGAGCATCGCCAGCTTCGCTCGCTTGGCGGCGTCCGGCCCGGGGGAGGCGGGCGCCGTCTCGGGCGCAGGAGCCGGCGCAGGGGCCGCGGCGGGCCCGGGCGGGGCCCCGCGCTCGGGCTCGGGCGCCAGGTCGTCGGGCGGCGGGACGTCCTCGTCCGTCGGGTCGAACACGAGGTCGGCGTACGGGTCGTCGGGATGGCTCACGTCCTCGATCGTAGGGGGCGCCGCCGACGGCGGCGGCCCGCCCTCCACAGACCCGTCAGCGCACGTACTCCCGCAGCAGGGCCACGGCGGACGCGACGACCACGACCACCTCCGACACGGCGGCGACGATCTCGTTGACGCCGGCGAACGACTCGTTGACCCCGTAGAAGCCGACCGTCGTGGAGAGGACGAACGCGAGCAGCGTCAGGCCTCCGAAGCCGATCCCGCCGACGAGCGGCAGCCAGTGCCGCCAGAGCACCAGGAGCACGGCCAGCACGACCCCGGCCACGGCGTTCAGCAGGAAGAGCGGCCCCACGACCGCGATCGTGTCGTAGCCGTCGAGGTAGAGGACGACGTGCACCGCGGCCGAGACGAGCGCCGCGACGGCGGCGACGAGCCGCCAGCCACGGGCGAACGGCGGCCGCGCCGGGGTCGTGGCCTGCGGCTGCGGTGGCACTGCGCCCTGCGACGAGTCCATGATGATGATGTTCCCACTCCTCGGGCGCGCCGTCATGGGGGCGGCCGAGCCGTCGGCGGTCGTCCGGGACCGACCCACCCCGGAGGCCCGTATGCGCAGCACCACGACCGTGACCCCCGCACCGCCCGAGCCCTCGGCGGCCCTCCCGGCGGCCAGCCCCGCCCGGCACGAGGCCACGGACGTCCGCTGCGCGTGCGGACCGACCCGGCGGCAGCTCCTGCGCGGCACCGGTGCGGCGGCCGGTGCGCTCGCGGGAGCCGGGGTGGTCGCGGCCTGCTCCGGGCAGACGCCGTCGCCGCAGGAGGCGGCGGAGTCCGTGAGCGCGGCCGAGCCCGGCACGGTCGTCGTGGCGCTCGCCGACGTCCCGGTGGGCGGCGCGGTGGCGGCGAAGGTGGGCGGTCAGGACGTGCTCGTCACCCAGCCGACCGAGGGCGAGGTGCACGCGTTCAGCGCGATCTGCACCCACGAGGGGTGCGCCGTGACGCCGGGGGACGGGGAGCTGCTGTGCCCGTGCCACCAGTCGCGGTACGCGCTCACGGACGCCGCGGTGCTCGGCGGCCCGGCTCCCGAGCCGCTCCCGTCGATCGAGGTCGAGGTCTCGGGGGACGACGTCGTGGTCGC
Organism: Isoptericola sp. NPDC057391; assembly: GCF_042668085.1. NCBI lineage: Bacteria > Bacillati > Actinomycetota > Actinomycetes > Micrococcales > Promicromonosporaceae > Isoptericola > Isoptericola sp. NPDC057391. The sequence continues at coordinate 43,813 of NZ_JBHVBO010000011.1, forward strand.
GTGAGCGGCGTGCGCTCGGACAGGGGGTGTCAGCTGCGCATGTCCATGACGACGCGGCCGTCGATGCGGCCGGCGACCATCTCGTCGAAGATCGCGTTGATGTCGCCGAGGGGCCGCACGGTGTAGGTCGGGTCGACCTTGCCGCGGGCGAAGAAGTCGAGCGCCTCCGCCATGTCCTTGCGTGTCCCGACGATCGAGCCCCGGACGGTGAGACCGAACAGCACCGTGGTGAAGATGTCCAGCGGGAACTTCTCCGGGGGCAGCCCCACGAGGGAGACGGTGCCGCCGCGGCGCAGCGCGCCGACGGCCTGCGGGAACGCGTGGGCGTTGACCGCCGTGACGAGGGCGCCGTGCACGCCGCCGCCGGTCTTCTCCTGCAGCTCGGCCGCGGCGTCGGGGGAGGTGGCCGCGTTCACGGTGACCTCGGCCCCGTGCTTTCGCGCCAGGGCCAGCTTGGCGTCGTCGACGTCGACCGCCGCGACGCGACGTCCCATCGCGACGGCGTACTGCACGGCGATGTGGCCGAGCCCGCCGATGCCGGAGATCAGCACCCATTCGCCGGGCTGGGTGTCGGTGACCTTGAGGCCCTTGTAGACCGTCACGCCCGCGCACAGGATCGGCCCGACGGCGGACAGCTCGACCCCCTCGGGGATGATCGGCGCATACCGGGAGTCGACGAGCATGTACTGACCGAAGGACCCGTCGACCGAGTAGCCGCCGTTCTTTTGGTTCGGGCAGAGGGTCTCCCAGCCGGTCTCGCAGTACTCGCACTCGCCGCACGCGCTCCACAGCCAGGCGTTGCCGACCGTGTCGCCCACCTTGACGCGCGTCACCTGGTCGCCGACCGCGACGACGTGCCCGACGCCCTCGTGGCCCGGGACGAACGGCGGCGCGGGCTTGACCGGCCAGTCGCCGTGCGCGGCGTGCAGGTCGGTGTGGCACACGCCGGTGTAGTCGACCTTGACGAGGGCCTCGTGCGGGCCGGGCGTCGGGACCTCGCGGCCCTCGACCGACAGGGGCTCGGTGAACGAGCGGACGACGGCGGCCTGCATGGTGCTCATCTGCTTCTCCCTCTCACGGGCCGCTCGCCGCGGCCCACATGTCGTGCTGCTGATACCTCGACGGTAGGCAGGTCGTGCCCCGCGGCGCACTATCAGGGCTTGTGAAGACGATCACAAGGCCCGGAATATGGCGGCTCGCGCCACGTGAAATGCTTCACAAGCGCGCGGGTCGGGTGGCGCAGGGCCGCTGTCCGGGGCCGAACGGGCGCCGGCAGCGCCCCGCGGGCCGAGGGGCGGACGTCACCCCGACCTTCCCCGTGGTTCCGTAGACTGACGCGGTGACCACCCCCCTGTCCGCCGCCGCACCCGCGGGCGGCGTCGACGGCGCGCGGCTGCCGCTGCGCCCCGAGCTCGCCGCCGAGGTGCCCTACGGCGCCCCGCAGCTCGACGTGCCCGTCCGGCTCAACGTCAACGAGAACCCGTACGCGCCGTCGGAGGCCGTCGTCGCGACGATCGCCCGCCACGTCGCCGACGCGGCGCGCGGGCTCAACCGCTATCCCGACCGCGACTTCGCGGACCTTCGCGCCGACCTGGCCGACTACCTGGCGCTCGAGTCCGGGGTGCGCGTCGGCCCGGAGCAGGTCTGGGCCGCCAACGGCTCGAACGAGGTCATGCTGCACCTGCTGCAGGCGTTCGGCGGGCCCGGGCGCACCGCGCTGTCCTTCGCCCCGACCTACTCGATGTACCCCGAGTACGCGCGGGACACGCACACGCGCTGGGTCACCGGCCGCCGGGAGAGCGACTTCACCCTCGACGTCGACCACGCGGTCGCGACGATCGCCGAGGTCCGGCCCTCCGTGATCCTCCTCGCCAGCCCGAACAACCCGACCGGCACGGCGCTGCCGCTCGCGACGGTGGAGGCGATCCTGGACGCCGCGGCGGCCGTCGAGGTGCCCGACGCGCCCGAGCACGACGGCCGCCGAGCCGGCGCCGTCGTCGTGGTCGACGAGGCCTACGCGGAGTTCCGCCGCCCCGGCACCCCGTCGGCCCTCGAGCTGCTCGGTTCCCACCCGCACCTCGCGGTCTCGCGCACGATGTCGAAGGCCTTCGCCGCGGCCGGGCTGCGGCTCGGCTACCTGGCCGCTGCCACGGCGCTCGTCGACGCCCTGCGCGTCGTCCGGCTGCCCTACCACCTGTCGGCGGTCACGCAGGCGGCCGCGCGCGGCGCGCTCGCGCACCACGACGAGTTGCGTGCCCAGGTCCGCGACCTGCGCGACGAGCGGGACGCGCTGGTGGCGTGGCTGCGGGGGCAGCTCGTGGACGGCCGCCCGCTGCAGGTCGCGGACTCGGACGCGAACTTCGTGCTGTTCGGCACCTTCGGGGACCGGCACGCCGTCTGGCAGGGCCTGCTCGACCGCGGGGTCCTGATCCGCGAGACCGGCCCCGACGGCTGGCTGCGCGTCTCCGTCGGCACGCCCGCCGAGAACGCCGCGTTCCGGGCCGCGTTCACCGAGGTCGTCACCGGCGTCCCGGCACGGTCCCGGGCCGCCACCGAGAAGGAGGACTGATGCAGCACCGCACGGCCCGCGTGGAGCGCACGACGAGCGAGTCGAGCGTCGTCGTCGAGCTGGACCTCGACGGCACGGGGCGCACGGAGATCTCGACGACCGTGCCCTTCTACGACCACATGCTCACCGCGCTCGGCAAGCACTCGCTGATCGACCTCACGGTGCGCGCGACCGGCGACACCCACATCGACGCGCACCACACCGTCGAGGACGTCGCGATCGTGCTCGGCGAGGCGCTGCGCGAGGCGCTCGGCGACAAGCGCGGCATCTCCCGCTACGGCGACGCGACGGTGCCCCTCGACGAGGCGCTCGCGCTCGCGGTCGTCGACGTCTCGGGCCGCCCGTACCTGGTGCACTCCGGCGAGCCGGAGGGGCAGGAGTACCACCTCATCGGCGGGCACTTCACCGGCTCGCTCACGCGGCACGTGCTCGAGTCGATCGCGCACCACGCCGGCATCTGCCTGCACGTGCGCGTGCTCGCGGGCCGCGACCCGCACCACATCGTCGAAGCCCAGTTCAAGGCGCTGGCCCGTGCGCTGCGCGCCGCCGTCGCCCCCGACCCGCGCGTCGAGGGCGTCCCGTCCACGAAGGGTGCGCTGTAGCCGCATGACCACCGACCCCGACCGGCACCCCGACCCGCAGCCGGACGTGCCCGACGCGCTGCCCGAGGGCTTCGAGGTCCCCGACGACCTGTCGGCCCTCGACGGCACCCGCAAGGACCCCGACCTGGCGGTGCTCATCACGCAGATCGCGGGCGCGGAGCCGCTGGCCGCCGCGTGCGCGCTCGCCGAGCTCGACGTCGACGCGGCGCCGACCCCGGTGGGGGCCGTGGCCGTCCTGCGCGACACGAGCGACGACGCCCCGGACCATGCCGCTGCCGCCATCTCGAAGCTCGTGGCCGGCGTCCCGCTCGTGCTCGTGACCCGCTGGGGGGAGCAGCTCACCTGCGTGCGGTACGCCGACGGGGAGGCCGAGGGCGAGCTCCCGCCGGGCCTGGTGCTCGGCGGCGCGCCGGAGGCGCTCGAGGACCTCGTCACCGGCCAGCTCACCGTGGCCGACCTGCCGGGCGTCGTGCCGTCGTCCAGCATCGGACGGTTCAAGGCGATGCGGATGCTCACCGGCGCCGCGCGCAAGGCCCGCAAGAAGCAGTAGGGGAGACGCATGCCGGACACGCCCAGCGCCCGGTCCAGCTCGACCGACCGGGACCGGATCGCCGCGGCTCAGGAGGCCGCGGGCATCTCGCCGCTCCTGCCGCCCGGCGGCGCCGCGGCCGAGCTCAACCCCACGCAGGCCCCCGCCCGCGCGGGCGACCGCTCCCACGTCGTGGTGCTCGACTACGGCTTCGGCAACGTCCGCTCCGCCGTGCGCGCCCTCGAGCGCGTCGGGGCCGACGTGGAGCTCACCGCGGACCTCGCGCGCGCCGCGGAGGCCGACGGCCTCGTGGTGCCGGGCGTGGGTGCGTTCGCCGCCTGCATGGCCGGCCTCCGTGCGGTCCGGGGCGACCAGGTGATCGACCGGCGCCTCGCGGGCGGCCGCCCCGTGCTGGGCATCTGTGTCGGCATGCAGGTGATGTTCGACGCCGGCGTGGAGCACGGCGAGCGCGCCGAGGGCCTGGGCGAGTGGCCCGGCGTCGTCGAGCGCCTGGACGCCCCGGTCGTGCCGCACATGGGCTGGTCGCCCGTGGAGGTCCCCGAGGGCTCCCGCCTGTTCGCGGGGGTGGAGCACGAGCGGTTCTACTTCGTGCACTCGTACGCGGCGCAGGAGTTCACGCAGGGGCACGACGGCGACGCCGACCCCCGCTACACGCCGCCGCTGGTCACCTGGGCGCGGCACGGCGCGCCGGGCTCCGAGGCCCGGTTCGTCGCCGCCGTCGAGAGCGGCCCCCTCGCCGCCACGCAGTTCCACCCCGAGAAGTCCGGCGACGCCGGCGCGACCCTGCTCGAGAACTGGGTGCGGTCGCTCTGACGGCCGCACCACCGAACGATGGAGAACCCTGTGACTGACCGCCTCGTGCTGCTGCCCGCCGTCGACGTCGCCGACGGCCAGGCCGTCCGCCTCGTCCAGGGGGAGGCCGGCTCCGAGACGTCCTACGGCGACCCGCTGGCCGCCGCCCGCGACTGGCAGGCGGGCGGCGCCGAGTGGATCCACCTGGTGGACCTCGACGCGGCGTTCGGTCGCGGCTCGAACGCGGACCTGCTGGCGCAGGTCGTGGCCGAGCTCGACGTCCAGGTGGAGCTGTCGGGCGGCATCCGCGACGACGCCTCGCTCGAGCGCGCCCTGGCCACCGGCGCGCGCCGCGTCAACATCGGCACCGCCGCCCTCGAGGACCCGGAGTGGACCGCCCGCGTCATCGCCGAGCACGGCGACGCCGTCGCCGTCGGCCTCGACGTGCGCGGCACCACGCTCGCCGCCCGCGGCTGGACGCAGGAGGGCGGCGACCTGTGGGAGGTGCTCGCCCGCCTGGACGACGCCGGCTGCGCGCGCTATGTCGTCACGGACGTCACCAAGGACGGTACGCTGCGCGGGCCGAACGTCGACCTGCTGCGCGAGGTCGCGTCGCGCACGCCGGCCAAGGTGGTGGCGTCGGGCGGTATCTCCTCGCTCGCCGACCTCGAGGCCCTGCGCGCCCTGGTGGCGGACGGCGTCGAGGGCGCCGTGGTGGGCAAGGCCCTGTACGCCGGGGCGTTCACGCTGCCCGAGGCGCTCGACGTGGCAGGCCGGGCGTGACGGCCGGGGACGGCCGGTCCCTGCCGGGGCACCTGAGGTCCATCCAGCCGACGTCGCAGTTCGCGGGCGACGACGGGTCCGCCGACCCGGAGCTCGCCGCCCTGCTCGCCGCGCACGCCGCCGGCACCGGGTCGCTGGAGGACGTCGTCCGGCGTCTCGCCGTCACCCGCGTGCTGGTGCCCGTGCTCGCCGAGCTGGCCGTCGCCGACGTCGTGGAGCACGAGGGCCCCTCGGGCACGCAGGAGCTGCACGTCGACAAGGAGGCGGCGGCCGGCGTGGTGGCCATCGAGGCGCCCGACGGTCGCCGGGCGCTCCCCGTCTTCACGTCGGTGGACGCGATGACGGCCTGGCGCGCCGACGCCCGTCCCGTCCCGGTCGAGGCGGCCCGTGCCGCCCTCTCGGCGGTGAGCGAGGACTGGTCGCTGCTGGTCGTGGACCCGGCCGGGCCCGCGACCGCCCTCGTGCCACGGCCGGCGGTCTGGGCGCTCGCCCAGGGCGAGGAGTGGCGCCCGGCGCTCGTCCCCGCGGGCGCGGACGGCGCCCTCGAGGTGGACCCGGAGGTCGCCGCCGCGGTCGCGGACGCCGCCGCGCCCGTGCAGCACGTCGTCCGCGCGCACGCCGAGCGCGGGCGGAGCGCGGAGGTGGCCGTCGTCCTCGCCCTCGACCCGGGCCTGGACCGGTCGGGGCTGGACCGCGTGCTCGCGCAGGTCAACGCCCGCCTCGGCGCCTCGACCGTGATCTCCGGCCGCGTGGACTCGCTCGAGCTGCGGGTGGGCGCGGCGCGCTGAGCGGACGCCCCTAGCCCGGGGGCGTCGCCGAAGGGCTGACGGACGGCTGACCGGACGGCCGTGCGCAGGGCGGCAGCGCCCGGAACGCGTCGGCGTCGTCCAGCAGCCGTTCCAGGGTGGAGAGCGGCACCAGCAGGGAGCGGCCGTCGGAGGTCTTCGCGTACACGACCCCGATCACCCGTCCCCGCGTGTCGAGTGCCGCCGACCCCGACGAGCCCGGCTCGACCGGCGCGTCGGTGAGCAGCACCTCGCCCAGGTTCTCGTGCAGGGGATCGGTGGTCGGGCCGATGACCTCGCCCGCGGTGATGGTCAGCTCGCCGCCCTCGGGATAGCCGACCACGGTGACGGCGTCGCCGGGTCGCGGGTCGGCGTCCGCGAGGGTGGGGTAGCTCGGCAGCGGGTCGGCAGTGCGCACCAGGGCGAGGTCGGCCAGCGACGCGCTGCCCGCGGCGGAGACCTCGAGGTCCCGGCCGTCGTAGGTGCTGACCTCCAGGGACTCCGAGTCGGCCACGACGTGGCGGTTGGTGACGAGCGTGTGGGCGTCGACGGCGAAGCCCGACCCGGTCGACAGCCCGTCGCAGCCGACGTTGCGGATCCGCACGGCCATGCGCTGCACGGCGTCGAAGCCGTCGGGGGACAGGCCCGCTCCGTCGGAGGCGAGCGGCGCGGGGGCGGACGGCGCGACGCGCGTCGGGACGACGTCGTCCGGCACCGCGGGCGGCAGGGCGGGAAGCACCCCGCAGCCGGCGAGCGCCGCGGCGAGGAGGACGGCGGGCGCCGGGCGCAGGCCCCGCGCGACGCCCCGCGAGCGCCCCGGTCGGGTCACTGCGCGAGCTCCTGCTCGAGCTGGTCGTTCGCCTCGGAGGCCTGGCGGCACAGGGTCTCGACGTCGGAGGCGAACCGGTCGAGGTCCTTCGCGTCGTACGAGCCCCGGTCCTCGAGGTACGTGATGAGCTGCGACTGGGCGTCGACGCAGTCGCCGAGCGCCGTGGTCACGACACCGGCCGCCTCGCTCACCCGCCGCTGGTAGTCCAGGTACTGCTGCGAGGCGACGTTCTCGTCCCCGAGCTGGGCCTTCTCGTTGGCGAGGTCGGTGATGCGGGCGGTGGCGGTGGCGAGCTGCTCGCGGGCCGCGAGCAGCTCCGCGTCGGTGGCCTCGAGCTCGGCGTCGAGCGACGCCACCCGGTCGGCGTACCCCCGGGCCTCGTCCTCCCACGCGGCGCTGTGCGCCTGCCAGCGCGTCGTGGTCACCCACAGGTACGCGCCGAGGCCGAGCGACCCGACGAGCAGCACGGTCAGGACGGTCACGGCCGGGCGTCGGCCGCGTCGTCGCGCGGGCGCGCCGCCGCCCGGGGGCGACGGCGGGTGGTCCGAGGGCGGCGGCCAGGCGGACGGGGCGGACATCTCAGACGACGGAGCCCGTGTACTTCTCGCCGGGGCCCTCCCCGGGGGCGTCCGGCACGACCGACGCCTCGCGGAACGCGAGCTGCAACGACCGCAGGCCGTCGCGCAGGGAGCGGGCGTGCTGGTTGCCGATGTCGGGGGCGCTCGCCGTGACGAGCGCCGCGAGCGCGGTGATCAGCTTGCGGGCCTCGTCGAGGTCCAGGTGTCCCTGGGCGTCGGCGTCCTCCGCCAGGCCGCACTTCACGGCGGCGGCGCTCATGAGGTGCACGGCCGCGGCGGTGATGACCTCGACCGCGGCGACGTCGGCGATGTCCCGGGTGGCGTCGTCGGCGGCGGAGCTCGCGGGGATCTCTGCGCGGATCTCAGCGGGGGCGGGGGAGGTGGCGTCGGGCGAGGTGCTCATGGGGTCCATCTTCGCATCGGGGCGGAGCGACGACGGCGCCGCCGGAGACGGCGGGGGGGGGGCCGCCCCCGGGGGGCGGGCGGCCGGGGGGGGGGGGGGGGGGGGCCGGGGGGGGGGGCCGCC
>NZ_JBHVBO010000012.1:0-51819 GCF_042668085.1 Isoptericola sp. NPDC057391
TCGCAGTCCCGTTCACGCGCCCCAGGGGGCGCTCCACTTCGGGAAAGATAGGACTGCGACGAGGTTCTCGACCCCGACCTTTCTCTCGGCTCACGGAGGGCTGACCCATCTCGACACCGACTCCCCCGCAGTTCGGGCAGCCCGCCGGTGCTCCGCCGGTGTGCCCGCGGCACCCGGACCGCGTCTCCTACGTGCGCTGCCAGCGCTGCGGCCGGCCGACGTGCCCGGAGTGCCAGCGGCCCGCGGCGGTCGGGATCCAGTGCGTCGACTGCGTCAAGGAGGCGTCGCGCGCGGTGCCGAGCGCGCGGACGATGTTCGGCGGCACGGTGCGCGGCGGCCGGCCGGTCGTCACGCTGGCGATCGTCGCGCTGTGCGTGGTGAGCTGGGTGCTGCAGCTCGCCACGGGGGGTGAGTGGACCCAGCGCTGGGCGTTCGCCCCGTCCGTGGGCCTCGCGGAGCCGTGGCGGTTCCTCACCGCCGCGTTCCTGCACTCGACCAGCCCGCTGCACATCCTCTTCAACATGTACGCGCTGTGGCTCACCGGCCCGTTCCTCGAGCAGGCGTTCGGGCGGGGCCGGTTCATCGCGCTCTACGTGCTGTCCGCGATCGCGGGGTCCGTCGGCTACCTGCTGCTCGCCGACCCGTACAGCTACTCCTGGGTCACCGCCGTCGTCGGCGCTTCCGGCGCCGTCTTCGGCCTGTTCGGCGCGATCATCCCCGTGCTGCGACGCACCGGGCGCAGCGCGACGCAGATCCTCGTGCTCATCGCCATCAACATGGCGATCCCGTTCTTCGTCGGGGGGATCGCCTGGCAGGCGCATCTCGGCGGCCTGGTGGTCGGTCTGGCGATGGGGGCCGGTTTCGCCTTCGCGCCGCGCGAGCGACAGAAGCTCGTGGGGTGGCTGCTCCCGGCGGGAGTGGCCGTCGTCCTCGTCGCCGCGACCCTGTGGAAGTACGCCTCGGTGGGGATGCTCTGAACGCCGCCCACAGGGTTGTCCACAGGTGTGGAACGAACTACACGGGTGGAAGTCCGCGCGTCGGCGTCGTTGTCGGTGCCGTCGTCAGCGCCAGCGGGTGGTGAGCCCGAAGCCCGCGATGATGAGCACGAAGCCGACGGCGAGGTTCCAGGCCCCGAGCGCCGGGATCGGCAGCCCCAGCCCCTGCGCCGTGAGGTAGTACAGGACGATCCACGCGAGGCCCAGCAGCATGAGCGTGAGCATCGTCGGCACCAGCCAGCGCGGGTTGCCCTGCGGCTTGGCCTTCGGCGCGGCCGGCTGGTCGGCGGGCGTGCTCTTCTTCTTGCGGGACTTCGACTCGGGCACGGGGAGATCTCCTGTCCGGACGGTGTGGGCGGCGGCCGCGGGCCGGATGCCCGCCACCGTCGGCGATTCTGTCGACTAGCGTAGTCGTCAGCAGGCTCGAGAAGGACAGCAGGGACCGACAGGAGCGCCGATGAACCGCCGACTGCGCCAGAGCGCGACCGTCGCGTGCGTCCTCGCCGCGTCCGGGCTCCTGTTCACCGCCAGCGCGCAGCTCGCGGACACCAAGGACGGGCGCGACCCGCAGGACCTCGCCGAGCTCGTCACCACGGAGTCCGACCGCGTCGCCGACCTCACCGACCGGATGAACGAGCTCGAGGCGCAGATCGACGACCTCGGCGAGCAGGTCGGCACGGACCTGCCCACGCGGAGCGCCGACCTCGTCGCCGACGAGTCGGTCGTCACCGGCGCCGCGCCCGTCTCGGGGCCCGGGCTGCGCGTGGCGCTCGACGACGCGCCGGCGTCCAGCCAGTCGATCGCCGGGGTGCGGCCGGACGACCTGGTCGTGCACCAGCAGGACGTGCAGCACGTGATCAACGCGCTGTGGGCGGGCGGGGCCGAGGCGATGACGCTGCAGGGCGAGCGCGTCACCGCCACGTCGGCGTTCCGCTGCTCGGGAAACATCCTGCTGCTGCACGGCAAGGTCTTCTCCCCGCCGTACGTGATCGAGGCCGTGGGCGACCCGGACCAGCTCCGGGCGTCTCTGGACGCGGACCCGGGCGTGGCGATCTACCAGCAGTACGTCGACTGGGTCGCCCTCGGGTGGTCGGTCAAGGACGCGGGCACGCTGGAGCTGCCCGCGTACACCGGCAGCTCCGAGATGAAGTTCGCCACCGTCCCCGCCGGCACGGACGTGTTCTCGTGACCGCCGCCACCACCAGGAGCACTCGATGACCAGCACCGCCCGCGGCCCGCGGATCCTCGTGGTCGACAACTACGACTCGTTCGTCTACACGATCGTCGGCTACCTGGACCAGCTCGGCGCGCGCACCGTCGTCGTGCGCAACGACGCGGTGCCCGAGCCCGACGCGGACGGCGTCTTCCACGACGCGGACGGCGCGCCCTTCGACGGCGTGCTCGTCTCCCCCGGCCCGGGCACCCCGAAGGAGGCCGGCTCGTCGGAGGACGTCATCCGCGCCTGCGCCCGGTCCCGCACGCCGATGCTCGGCGTCTGCCTGGGCCACCAGGCCCTGGCGGAGGTGTACGGCGCCACCGTGGCGCACGCGCCGGAGCTCATGCACGGCAAGACCAGCCTCGTGGAGCACGACGGCGAGGGCGTGCTCGACGGCCTCGCGTCGCCGTTCACGGCCACGCGCTACCACTCGCTCGCGGTGCTCCCGGAGAGCGTGCCCGCCGAGCTCGAGGTGACCGGCGCGACGGCGAGCGGCGTCGTCATGGGCCTGCAGCACCGCGAGCTGCCGCTGCACGGCGTGCAGTTCCACCCCGAGTCCGTGCTCACCGAGGGCGGGCACCGGCTGCTCGCCAACTGGCTCGCCGTGTGCGGCGACGACGCCGCGGTGGAGCGGTCGCGCGGCATGGCGCCGCTGGTGCACCAGGGCTGACGCCGGCCGCTACTCGTCGCCGTCGGGGAGGATGCCGAGCGGGTCGCCGGCGTCCGTCTCACCGTCCGTGGGCTCGTCGGACGGCTCGCCCGAGGGCGGCGTCTCCCCCGCCTCCGGGCCGCTGGACACCACGATGGCGACGTTCGACCCGACCTCGGCCTCGCCGCCCTCCGGGTCCTGCGAGATCACGAAGCCGTTGGGCACGTCGTCCGACGGCTCGTAGGTGATCTGCGGGCTCAGGTCGGCGCCGGTGATGGCCGCCTGGGCCTCGGCGGCCGACTGTCCCACGACGTTCGGCACCGTCGTCATCTCCGGGGCCTTCTCCTTGGCGATGACGAGGTCGACCGAGCTGCCCTGGGGGACGTTGCCCGCCTGGGGGCTCTGCCGGATGACGGTGCCGGGCTTCTGGTCGCTCTCCTCGGTGCTCGTGGAGTTGCTCAGGCCGAGCTCGGTCAGCGCGTCCTTGGCCTGCTGCTCCGACCTGCCCACGAGGTTCGGCAGCTCGACCCGGCCGTCCGAGACGACGATGTCGACCGAGGAGCCCTCGCTCACCGCCTGACCCTCGCCGGGGTCGGACTCGATGACGCGACCCTCCTCGACGTCCTTGCTGCGTCCCTGCGACACGTCGCCGAGCGTGAGGTTGGCCTCCTCGAGCTCCTCTGCGGCCTCGTCCTCGGTCATGCCCGCGAGGTCGGGCACCGCGACGGTGTCGGGGCCCGCGGAGAACGTCACGATGACGGTGGTCCCGCGGTCCACCTCGGTGCCGCCGGCGGGGCTCTGCTCGAGGAAGGTGTTCTCGGGCTCGGTGGACTCGGTGTCCATGGCCTGCTCGTAGACGAGGCCGGCGGCCGTGATCTCCCGCTCTGCCTCGGCGGGGGTGACGTTGGACTGGAGCTCGGGCACGCTCGTCTTGGCCTCGGCCCCGTTCATCACGAGGAACGTGATGATCGCGGCCAGCGCGACGACGCCGATCGCGATGAGCGTCCACATGAGCCCCTTGCGGCTCTTCTTCTCGTCGTCGGGCTCGCCGTTCGTGCCCTGGACCCCGGTGGTGCCCCACTGCGACGTGCTCGCGGGGTCCATCACCTGCGTGCCCTGGGGCTGGCCCATGACCTGCGTCGCGGCGGCGCCGGCCGCGGCCGGGCCGATCAGCGGCGCGGTGACGTCGCCGCCGCGCAGCGCGGTCTCGAGGTCGGCCCGGAACTCCGCGGCCGTCGAGTAGCGGGCGTCGCGGTCCTTGGTGAGGGCCTTGAGCACGATGCGGTCGAGCACCTCGGGCACGTCGGACGCAAGCTCGCTGGGGCGCTGCGGCGCCTGTCCGACGTGCTGGTACGCCACCGCGACCGGGGAGTCGCCGATGAACGGCGGTCGCCCGGTGAGCAGCTCGAACAGCACGCAGCCCGTGGAGTACAGGTCGCTGCGGGTGTCCACCGTCTCGCCGCGTGCCTGCTCCGGCGACAGGTACTGGGCGGTGCCGATGACGGCGTGCGTCTGCGTCATCGTCGCCGCGGAGTCCGCCATCGCGCGGGCGATACCGAAGTCCATCACCTTGACCGCGCCGGTGGGCGTGATCATCACGTTGGCGGGCTTGATGTCGCGGTGCACGATGCCGGCCTGGTGCGAGTACTCCAGCGCGCTGAGGATGCCCGCCGTGATCTCCACGGCCTCCTCGATCGGCACGGCCGCGCCGTCCTGCAGGATGTCGCGGACCGTGTGGCCCTCGACGTACTCCATGACGATGAACGGGACGTGCACGGACGCGCCCTGCGTGTCCGTGTGCGTGTCCTCGCCCGTGTCGTAGACGGCGACGATGGCGGGGTGGTTCAGCGCGGCGGCCGACTGGGCCTCGCGGCGGAACCGCGCCAGGAAGGACGGGTCGCGGGCGAGGTCGGACCGCAGCACCTTGATCGCGACAGTGCGACCCAGGCGCGTGTCGTGCCCGATGTGCACCTCGGCCATGCCGCCGCGGCCGATGAGCTCACCGACCTCGTAACGGCCGGCGAGTACCCGGGGCGTGTTGTCCACCACTCAGAAGTCCTTCTCGGTCATGGCCGCGCGCGGGGCGCGCGGCGTGTCTCGGAGCATCATCCCAGAGGAGGGACGCGCACCCGTGCGGGAGGGGCGGGAGAGCGCGAGGGCCGGCACCGCCAGGAGGGCCGCGGCCTGACCCTCGGCGTCGGCCGCCATGGCCTGCACGAGGGTGGCGAGCAGCAGGACGACGAGGAGGCCGAGCAGCGCGAGCAGCGGCCAGGAGAGGCGACCGAGCGGGCCGAAGCGCTGGCCCGTCGATGTCGACGTCCGGCGCGCGGTCTTCGCCTCGGGGGCGGACCGGGAGGACGAACGGCTGCGGGTGCCGGTCGGCTGGGGCTTGCGCACCGGAGGACGGCGGGAGTCGTGGGCGCCGGCGCGCACCTCGCGGCGCAGCGGGTAGGCGCGCCCGGCGGCGACGCCGTCGACCGGCGTCTGCGGGGGCTCGTCGCCCTGGGGTGCGGGCTCGGGGGACGTCGCGCGCTCGTCCTCGGACGGCGTGACCGCCGCCCACGCGACCGGCAGCGCGGCCGACGGCGGCGAGGCGGGGCTGGTCGGCCCGGCGGGGACGGCGGGGCTCGCCGGACCCGAGGGGCGCGGCGTCGTGGGCGCGGCGTGCGCCGGGACGGCACGTGCGGGCCGGGCGCCCTGCCGCGCGGCCGCGGCGCGGCGCGCCGACCGGGACCGGGCGCCGAGCGGGTCCTCCGCGATCTCGCGGGCGAGCGACTCCAGCTCCCCCGCGAGGGCGGCGGCCGACTCGGGCCGGCGCGACGGGTCCTTCTCGAGCATGCGCCCGATGACGTCCGCGAGGCCCGGGTGCACGTGCGTGGGCAGGGGCGGCACCGGCGCGTTGACGTGTGCCACGGCGATGTCGACCGGCGTCGAGCCCGTGAACGGGCGCTTGCCCGCCGTCGCCTCGTACGCGACGACGCCGAGCGCGTAGACGTCGGACGCCGCCGTCGCGGGCTGCCCCACCGCCTGCTCGGGCGACAGGTACTGCGCGGTGCCCATGACCATGCCGGTGGCCGTCATCGGGGCTTGGTTGGCCGCGAGGGAGACGCCGAAGTCGGTGATCTTCACGCTGCCGCCGTGCTCCAGCAGGATGTTGCCGGGCTTGACGTCGCGGTGCACCACCTTGGCGAGGTGCGCATGGTGCAGGCCCCGCGCCGTGGCCGCGAGGATCGGCAGCAGCTTGCGGGGCGCGACGACGGGCTCGCGCTCCAGCAGGTCGGCCAGCGGCTCGCCCAGCACGAGCTCCATGACGAGGAAGCCGGCGCCGTCCTGCTCGCCGTAGTCGTACATCTGGGCGATGTTCGGGTGGGACAGGGCGGCGCTGTTGCGGGCCTCGGTGCGCAGGCGGCGCAGGAAGTCCTCGTTGCCGGTGTACTCCTCGCGGAGCACCTTCACGGCGACCTCGCGGCCCAGGTAGCCGTCGTCGGCCACCCAGACCTCGCCCATGCCGCCGATCGCGATGCGGCGCGTGAGGCGGTACCGCTTGCCGAGCGCGAGCCCCGTCGTCGGCCTCATCCGTTCAGCACCGCTTCCATCACGGCCTTCGCGATCGGCGCGGAGACGGAGCCGCCGGTGGCCTGGCCGCCCAGGTCGCCGCCGCTCTCCACGACGACGGCCACGGCGACCTGCGGGTCGTCGGCGGGGGCGAAGCCGGTGAACCAGACGTGCGGGTCCGTCTTCGACGTGTCGCCCCACTGCGCGGTGCCCGTCTTGCCGGCCACCTGGACGCCCGGGATCTGAGCGCTGGTGCCCGAGCCGGACTCCACGACGCTCTTCATCATGTCGGTGAGCTGGCCGGCGGTCTCGTCCGAGACGGCGCGGCCCAAGCTGGTGGGCGACGTCTGGCGGACCACCTCGAGCTGCGGGTCGCGCACCGTGTCCACCGAGTACGGCTGCATGACCTCGCCGCCGTTCGCGATCGCGGCGGAGACCATGGCCACCTGCAGCGGTGTCGCGACGACGCTGCCCTGACCGATGCCCGACAGCTCCACCTGCGCCGTGTTCATGGCGTCCGGGTCCTCGTCGTACCGGCTGGCGGCGGCCTTGAACGGGATGTCGACGGACTTGCCGAACCCGAACTTCTCGGCCTGCTCGTCCATCGCGTCGGCACCGAGCTCGCCGCTCAGGCCGAGGAACGCGGTGTTGCACGAGATCCGGAGCGCGTCCGCCAGGGTCATCTCCCCCGCCGAGGCGCACGACGTGCCGGCGAAGTTGCCGACCTGGGTGCTGGTGCCCGTCAGGGTGTACGAGGACGGCGCGGGGATCACGGTCGACGGCTTGTAGTCGCCGCTCTCGAGCGCGGCCGCGGTGGTGATGAGCTTGAACGTCGACCCGGGCGGGTAGACCTCGGCGGTGGCGCGGCTGATCAGTGGCCTGGAGTCGTCGTTGAGCAGGTCGGTGTACGCCTCGCCCGCCTCCTTGGTGGAGTGCGACGCGAGGTCGTTCGGGTCGAACGTCGGCTTGGCCACCAGGGCGAGGATCGCGCCCGTCTTCGGGTCGAGGGCGACGACGGCACCCCGCTGGTCGCCGAGCGCGTCCCAGGCGGCCTGCTGCGCCTTCGGGTCGATGGTGAGCTCCACCGAGGAGCCCTCCGGGTCACGACCGGTGAGCAGGTTCTGCAGCCGGTCCACCCACAGGGCGTCGGCCTGCCCGTTGAGGTAGTCGTTCTCCGCGTGCTCGATCGCCGTCGTGCCGTTGGCGAGCGAGAAGAAGCCGGTCAGCGGCGCGTACAGCCTGCCGTTCGTGTACTCGCGCTGGTACCCGAACTCGTCGTCGACGGGCTTGGACAGCGCGACCGCCTCGCCGCCCACGACGATCGGGCCGCGGGCGCGCCCGTACTCGGCGTAGATCGAGCGGATGTTGCGGGTGTCGCTGTTCAGCTCGTCGGCGTGGAAGAACTGGATCCACGTGGTCGACACCATGAGCGCCAGGAACATGACCATGACGACGCTCGCGAGCCGGCGCAGGGTCGTGTTCACAGGTGCTCACCTCCAGTCGTTCCTCGGGGATCGTCGCGGCGCGGGTCGAGCGGGCCGCTGATCGCTTCGGTGGGGTGCGACGGCGTCGACCCGCGGGACGGCGCGTCCGTGGCCGACCGGCGGACGGGGACACCACCGCCCGGCGTCGTCCCGTCGTGCGCGCCGACCACGATCGGGTCGTGCATGGCGCCGCCCTGCGCGACCGTGCCGCGGACGGGCAGGGCCGACGGTCGCCGCGCGTTGTCGGAGATCCGCAGCAGCAGCGCGATCACGATCCAGTTGGCCACGAGCGACGACCCGCCCTGCGCCATGAACGGCAGGGTCAGGCCGGTGAGCGGGATGAGACGGGTGATGCCGCCGACCACGACGAACAGCTGCAGCGCCATGACGAACGCGAGACCGCCGGCCAGCAGCTTGCCGAAGCCGTCGCGCACCGCGACCGCCGTCCGCAGGCCGCGCTGCACGACGAGCAGGTACGTCAGCAGGATGGCGAGCAGGCCCGTGAGGCCCAGCTCCTCGCCGAGCGAGGAGTAGATGAAGTCGGAGAACGCGTACGGCACGAGGTACGGGTAGCCCTCGCCCCAGCCCGTGCCGAACAGGCCGCCCGCGGCCAGCGCGAACGTGCCCTGGACGATCTGGTACGACCCGCCGGGCGCGTTGTACAGGTCGTTGTCGAACGGGTGCAGCCACACGTCCATGCGCGCGCCGACGTGCGGGAACACGCTCGCCGCGACGAGGGCGCCGGCCGCGAACAGCACGAGACCGATGAGCACCCAGCTGAACCGCTCGGTGGCGAGGTACAGCATCGCGACGAACAGCCCGAAGAACAGCAGCGAGGTGCCCAGGTCGCGCTCGAAGACGAGGACGGCCAGCGACGCGCCCCACACGATGAGGATCGGGCCGAGGTCGCGGATGCGCGGCAGCTGCAGGCCGAGCACCTTCTTGCCTGCCAGCGCGAGGGTGTCGCGGTTGGCGACGAGGTAGCCGGCGAAGAAGATCGCGAACGCGATCTTCGCGAACTCGGCGGGCTGCACCGAGAAGCCGATGTTGATCCAGATCCGCGCGCCGTTGATCTCGCGGCCGATGACGGGCATGAGCGGCAGCACGACGAGCACGAGGCCCACCAGCATCGCCGTGTACGTGAGGCGCCGGATCCAGCGATGGTCGCGCAGGAACCAGACGACGAGGATCGCGACCACCGCGCCGAGCGCGGTGTACATCATCTGCGACCAGGCGTCGGCGCCCTTCGTGCCCGCGAGCTGCAGGCGCAGGATCATCGCCAGCCCCAGGCCGTTGAGCAGCACGACGGCGGGCAGGATCACCTGGTCGGCCCACGGTGCGCGCAGGCGCAGCACGACGTGCGCGGCCGCGGCGATGCCGACGAGGAGCAGGCTGACGGCCCAGAAGTCCGCGGGGAGCTCACCCGTGACGCTGCGCCCGACCATCGCGAACGCGCTGATGCCCGCGGCCAGGGCGAGGATCAGCAGGAACAGCTCGGCCAGACGGGCGGGACGGCGCTCGGTGGGCTCGACCGTACGCCCGGCGGGGGTCTCGACGGCGGCGCTCACCCCTTCGACCCCCCGTCGGCCTTGTTGTCGGTCGTGGCGTCGGCGGGCTGCTTCGCGGGTGTCGTGGTCGCCGTGTTCCGTGACGGGGTCGCGGACGGCGTGCTCGAGGGGGTCGGGGAGGGGGTGGGAGTCGGCGTCGGCTCGGGCGCGGCCTCGGCGATGAGCCGGTCCGCGCGCTCGCGGGCCTCGGCCTCGGACGACGCGCGGATGGAGCCGTCGAGGCGGTCCGCCCAGTAGTCCGGAAGGTCGGAGACCGGGGTGCCGGTGAGCTCCACGGGGGTGGAGAGGGTCAGCGGGCCGGCGCTGGCCGGGATGCCCTGGAAGACGGCGACCTCGCCGTCGGCGACGCCGACGTAGTACTGCTGCTGCGTCCAGCCGTACGCGCGCCACAGGCCGTACCCGACGCCGCCGAGCACCACGAGCACCACGAGCACCGTGATCCACGGCCGGCGCTTGCGGGCGGGCCGGGCGTCGTCGTCGGCGTCGTCCTCGGGGTCGTCCTCGGGGTCGTCCGGGTCGTCGTCGGCCGCGCCCTGCGGGGTGGTCTCGGGGTCGTCGGCCGGGTCCTCGGCCGGCGTCGCGAGGACGGCGGGCAGCTCGCCCGTCGCGGCCGCGCCCACGACCTGCGGCACCGTCGCGCCCTCGACCGGGGCCGACGCCGCGTCCTCGGCCGCGGGGGCGTCGTCATCCTCCACGACGTCGGCGACGACGACGGTGATGTTGTCGGTGCTGCCCGCCGTCATGGACAGCGTGATGAGCAGGTCGGCCGCCTCGTCGGGCGCCGACGTCTCGGTGAGCACCTCGGTGATCTGCTCGGGCGAGACGAACCCGGACAGCCCGTCGGAGCAGAGCAGCCACCGGTCGCCGGCGCGGGCCTCGCGCACGGACATGTCGGGCGTGAGGTCGACGTCGAAGTCGCCCAGCACCCGCATGACGACGTTGCGCTGCGGGTGGTGCTCCGCCTCCTCCGGCGAGATGCGGCCGGTGTCGACCAGGTGCTGCACGAAGGTGTGGTCCACCGTGACCTGCGTGAGGCGGCCCTCGCGCAGCAGGTAGGCGCGCGAGTCGCCGAGGTGCGCCATCACCAGGGTGGTGCCCGTGTGCAGCAGGGCGGTGACGGTGGTGCCCATGCCGACCAGCTCCGGGTCGGCGTCGCTGGCGCGCACCAGGTCCTGCCGGGCGCGCTCCACGGTGTGCTCGAGGTCGGTCAGCGCCTCCTCGGGGCCGTGCTCGGTGCGGTCGAGCGGCGCGAGGGCGGCGATCGCGAGGCGCGACGCCACGTCGCCGCCCGCGTGCCCGCCCATGCCGTCGGCGACGACCAGCAGGTGCGGCCCGGCGTACGCGGAGTCCTGGTTGTTGGACCGCACGAGCCCGACGTCGGACCGCGCGGCGTAGCGCAGGGTGAGGGTCACGGAGCGGTCACCCCTGGAGCTCGACGACGGACTGGCCGATCCGGACGCCGACACCCGGCGCCAGCGGCTGCGGTCCCGACACCTGGGTGTCCCCGATGAAGGTGCCGTTCGTCGACCCGAGGTCCTCGACGTACCACTGGTCGCCCTGCGGGAAGATGCGGGCGTGCCGCGACGACGAGTAGTCGTCGTCGAGCACGAGGGTGCAGCCCGGCGACCGGCCGATGAGGATCGACGCCGAGGACAGCGGGAGGGTGGTGCCGGTCAGCGGGCCGGTCGTCACGACCAGGCGCGTGGGGCCGGAGCGCCGGGCCGGCGCGGGCGCGGCGGCGGCCGGAGCACCGGCGGCGGGCGCGGCCTCGGAGCGGCGGCGCTCGGCCTTGGACGCGCGCGGGGCACCGCGCGGCGCCAGGTCGCGGCGCAGCACCGCGATCGCCGAGAGCACGAACACCCAGAGCAGCACCAGGTAGCCCAGCCGCAGCAGGGTGATCGTCAGCTCACTCATCCTGGGGGGATCACCAGCCTTCGTTCTGCTGGCCCGAGGCGCTGCCGGTCCAGAACATGATGCGGGTACGGCCGATGGTCAGGGTGTTGCCGTCGAGCAGGGTGGCCGCGGGCACCTGGTGGCCCTCGACGAACAGGCCGTTCGTGGAGCCGAGGTCGGTGGCGACGACGCCCTCCGGCGTCACGCGGATCTCCAGGTGGCGGCGCGAGACGCCCGGGTCGTCGACCACGATGTCAGCCTCGGCGTCGCGGCCGATGACCGTGACGGGGCCGGTGAGCAGGTAGCGCTGGCCGTCGATGTCGATGAGGGGGTGACGCGTGGACGGCGCCGCCGACGTGGCGGGCGCGACGTTGCCGCGCACGGTCGCGGAGCGGAGCTGGAAGCGGCCGCCCGGCAGGTCCTCGTGCTCCTCGAACGACACGCTGACCGGGCCCACGAAGGCGTAGTGCTGCGAGGCGGCGTACTCGGTGAGGTTCGTGGCCAGCTCGTCGGCCATCGTCTCCGCACCCCAGGCGTCGATCTGCGAGAAGTCCGCGGACGACAGCTCGATCGTGAACTCGTTCGGCACGACCGTGCGGTCACGCCCGACGACGGCAGCGCGGTCGTCGATCTCGCGCCGCAGGCGGCTCGCCAGCTCGACCGGCTTGATCTCGCTGTTGCGACCCACCTTCGCGAACGCGTTGTTCATCACGCGCTCCACGCTCTTCTCGAAGCGATCCAGGGCGCCCATGCCACCTCCTCTCGTTGGCCCGACACGTCCGCGGGCAGACTATCTAGATCGTAGGCAGCGCTGCAGCACCACTCCTCCGCGCGGTGTGGATTTCCTGCGAACGCTCGGCGTAGAAGCGGAACCGGCAGGTCACGGCGGAGTGACGGCCGCCACGCTCACCGCCAGCCGCAGGACCGGGCCGTTCCCGGGGTGCGCGGGGCCCTCAGCAGGCGATTGGGGAGCACCCCCTGCGCCGTGCTAATCTTCTGCGGCACGCGCGAGTGGCGGAATAGGCAGACGCGCACGGTTCAGGTCCGTGTGCCCGAGAGGGCGTGGGGGTTCAACTCCCCCCTCGCGCACGTGAAGAGAAGGTCCCGGTCAGGTTCTCCTGGCCGGGACCTTCTCCATGATGGCGGTCTGCGGGTGTCGATCCATGGCGCTCCCGTTCGACCTGGGGGTGACAGTGACGGCACTCCCGGCAGGAGCGGAACCATGGCACGTGAACTCGTCTACACCGGCTTCATCACCCTCGACGGCTCGGTGGACTCTCCCGGTGGCAGGAGCGAGGGGCACCCCGGCGGTGGCTGGGTGTTCGACACCGAGTTCGTCCCCGAGGCGTACGCCCTGAAGAGCGAGGAGCTCGAGGAGACGACGGCCCTGATGTTCGGCCGCCGCAGCTACGAGGCCTTCTCGGCCGTCTGGCCCGGCTCCGACGACCACGCGGCGTACCGAGACCTCCCGAAGTTCGTCGTGTCCACGACGCTGGACGACGACGCCCTCGTCGACGGTTGGGGACCGACGACGATCCTGCGGAGCACCCAGGACGTCGCCGCGCTCAAGCAGACCGACGGCGGCCCGATCTTCGTCCACGGGAGCGCGGAGCTCGCGCTGCGGCTGAGCGAGGCGAGCCTCGTCGACCGCTACAACCTGCTGATGTTCCCGTACCTGCTCCCCGGTGGGAAGACGATCTTCGGCACGAAGGGCGCGGACCGCCGCACCCTGGCGTTGCGGGACTCGGCCACGTACGCGAACGGTGTGGTCAAGCTCGTCTACGACGTGCGGCGCTGACACCCCTCAGTGCACGAGCGTCAGCAGCCGGCTGGCGAGGAACGCGGTGACCGTGGTCCAGCCGACGATCGCCACGGCCTGCCAGACGAGGACGCGGGCCTTGCCGACGCCGGACGCCACCAGCATCGAGGCGGTGAAGTGGGTGGGCAGCAGCAGCGGGCCGAGGAGGCTGACGCCGGGGACGCCGTAGCGCTCGTAGGCGCGCTGGAACTTCGCGCGGCGGGCGCCGCGGCGGTCGTCCGCCGGCTCGGCGGTGCTGACGGCGTCCTGCGCGGACCCGGAGCCCACCAGGACGGCGCTGCGCTGCCGGGCCTTGGCCCGACGGCGGTTCACGACCGCGTCACGGGCGCCGGCGCTGGCCAGCACGACGGCGGTGACGGCGAGGAAGTTGCCGATCATCGCCGCGACCGCCGCGACGGCGGGGTGGATGCCGCCGAGGATGCCGATGGTCGCGCCGCCCTCCCCCTCGATGAAGGGGACCATGGCCGCAACAGCGACGATCAAGGGCTGGACGAGGTCGGGGACCTGGGCGACCAGGTCCTGGAAGGTGTCGACGAGGTTCACGAGGTGCTCCGGGTGGTGTCGGGGGCTTGCCGGGTGATGCACCCAGTCCACCCGCGATCCGGAGGGCCTGGTAGTGCCCGGTGTCACCGGTTCCCGTGTCGATCGCACGCCCCGGCCATGACATGTGTCATGCCCCGGACCGGTGGTGGCGGGCGGGCGCCCGGGCCACGATGACGTCATGTCCGGGCCCGTCGCCGTCGTGGAGATCGCGTGCGACGAGTCGGGGTTCTCCGGGACGAACCTGCTGGACCCGGCGTCGCCTGTGATCGCGCACGCCGCGGTGGACCTCACCCGCGAGGAGGCGGCGACCGTGCTCGGCACGCTGCGGTCGCGGTTCAACCATCGCCGGACGGCGGAGCACAAGGCCCACCTGCTGCTGAGGCCGGGGCAGCCGGAGGCCGTGGCGTGGTTCCTCGACGAGCTGGCGGGCCGCTCGACGGTGCACGTCGTGGACAAGCGCGACCACGTCGCGGGGCGGGTGCTCGACCTGCTCACGGGCGAGCCCTCGTACGTGGACGGGACGCGCCTCGGCCGCGACCGCGGGCGCGCGGTCGCCGTCCTGCGGGAGCGGGGCGACGTCCTCGCCGCGTTCGTCGCGATGACCCACCTCAAGCACCGGCGCCGGCCGGACCGGACCGCCGTCGACCGGTTCCTCGCCCTGGTCCCGGGCGTCGTGGCCGAGGGCGTCCCGGAGCTGGCCGGTGTGACCCGGCGCGGCGTCGTGGCCGTCCTGGACCGGCTGCTCGACGCCGACCCCGCCGTCCCGCCGCCGCTCGAGCCGCTGGTGCCGGCGTTGGCCGAGACGGTGCTGCGGTGGAGCGACGGCGGCCGCTCGGTCGTCGTCGTGCACGACGAGCAGAGCGCGCTCACGCGGCAGCGCACCGCCGTCCTGGCGGCCACCCTCGCCGCGGCGGTGTCGCCCGCCCCTCCGCCCCTCCTCGGGGTGCGGCAGGTGGACTCCCGCCGCGATCCCCGCGTGCAGGTGGCCGACCTCCTGGCCGGGTGGGCGCGGAGCTCTGCGGAGGCTGCCGCCTGACGTTCGGCCGTCCTGTCGTCCCGTCGAACGCGTCGCCGGTTCGAGGGCCGGGTGACATTGGGGGTTGCGCTGCGGGAAACCGGTCCCCTACGGTCAGGAAACCGGTTGCTGTGATCTGTTCGTGACCAATGTGGGTCCGGACAGCCGTCGTTCCGCCGCGCGGAGCGGCCCCGGCACCGGTCTGCAAGTCCCGCGTTCGACGACGAAGGTGAGGCAGCAACGATGAGACGGCACGCAGCGCGACGACTCCTGGCGGCGGGGGTGACGACGTCCCTGGCCGCGGCGATCGGAGTGACCGCCCTGACGCTCCCCGGCGCCCAGGCGGTGGAGAGCGGCCCGACCGGGTTCGCCACCCAGAACGGCGGCACGACGGGCGGCGCCGGTGGCGCCGTCGTGAGGGCGACGACCGGCACCCAGATCCACGAGGCCCTGTGCGGCCGGGCCTCGTCCGACACCCCGATCACGATCCAGGTCGAGGGCACGATCAACCACGGCAACACGAGCAAGGTCTCCGGAGACAGCTGCAACACCGCCGACGGGGTGATCGAGCTGAAGCAGATCAGCAACGTCACGCTCGTCGGGGTGGGCAGCGGCGCCACGTTCGACCAGGTGGGCATCCACATCCGCGAGGCCAGCAACATCATCATCCAGAACGTCACGGTCAAGAACGTCAAGAAGTCGGGCTCCCCGACGTCCAACGGCGGCGACGCGATCGGCATGGAGTCCGGCGTGTCGAACGTGTGGGCGGACCACGTGACGCTCGAGGCCTCGGGCGGCGAGTCCGAGGGCTACGACGGCCTCTTCGACATGAAGGGCGACACGACGTACGTGACGCTCTCCTACAGCATCTTGCGAGGCTCCGGCCGCGGCGGCCTCGTCGGGTCGGGCGACAGCGACCTGGGCAACGGGCCGGTCACCTACCACCACAACCTCTACGAGAACATCGACTCGCGCCTCCCCCTGCTGCGCGGGGCGACGGCCCACATCTACAACAACCACTACGTCGACATCCACGAGTCGGGCATCAACGCCCGCGCCGGCGGCAAGGCGAAGGTCGACAACAACTACTTCCAGGACTCCAAGGACGTGCTCGGCACGTTCTACACCGACCTGCCGGGCTACTGGCAGGTCGCCGGGAACACCTTCGACAACGTCACCTGGTCGGAGCCGGGCGAGGACAACACCCCGGCCGGCCCGAACCCGACGTCCACGACGACGGTCAGCATCCCCTACGACTACTCGCTCGACGACGCCGACTGCGTGCCCGACGTCGTCGCCGCGACCGCGGGGGCGAACAAGGGCCTCAAGGTGTCCGACGGCTCGTGCGAGGCGCAGACGCCGACGGATCCCACGGACCCGCCGACCGACCCGACCGACCCGCCGACCGACCCCACGGACCCGCCGAGCGGCACCAACCTCAGCGTGGGCGCGGGCGCGGACGGCTCGTCCAAGGCGTCGGGCACCAGCTTCGGCAACGTGGTCGACGGCAACCTGAGCACGTTCTGGTCGCCGTCGGGCACCACGGGCCGCGTGTCCGTGAAGTGGGCGACGCCGCAGACCGTGTCGCAGGTGAACGTCGTCGAGGCGGTCGGCTCGGAGGGCACGATCACCGGGTTCCGCGTCGTCAACCACGACGACGGCTCCGTGCTGGCGTCCGGTGACGGCGCGGGCGTGGTCGACCTGCCCGAGACCACGCTGAGCAAGCTCGACCTCGAGATCACCGGCGCCTCCGGCACGCCGCAGGTGGCCGAGCTCGAGACGTACGCCGGCCAGGGGTCGACCGACCCGGACCCGGAGCCCACGGACCCGCCGACCGACCCGACCGACCCGGAGCCGACCGACCCGCCGACCCCGAGCGGCGAGGTGATCTACGCGGCGCCCGACGGCACGGCCGGCGCGGCGGGCACGGAGGCCGACCCGACGACGATCGCCGCGGCGATCGCCGCCGTGGAACCGGGCGGGGCGGTCTACCTGCGCGGCGGTCGCTACGACCTGGCCGACACGCTCACGATCGAGCCGGGCAACGACGGCACGTCGTCGGAGCGCACCCTCCTGTCGGCGTACCCGGGCGAGACGCCGGTGCTCGACTTCTCCGCGCAGGCGGAGGACTCCGCCAACCGCGGGCTCGCCATCGGCGGCGACTACTGGCACGTGTACGGCATCGTCGTGCAGCACGCCGGCGACAACGGCATCCTGCTCGGCGGCAGCAACAACGTCGTCGAGCGGACCGTGACGCGGTACAACCGCGACACGGGCCTGCAGCTGTCGCGCCTCGTGGCCGGCGCGCCGGAGAGCGAGTGGCCCGCGAACAACCTCGTCCTCAGCGCCGAGTCGCACGACAACGCCGACTCCGACGGCGAGGACGCGGACGGCTTCGCCGCCAAGCTCACCTCCGGCCCGGGCAACGTGTTCCGGTACGCGGTGTCGCACCACAACATCGACGACGGCTGGGACCTGTACACCAAGACCGACACCGGCCCCATCGGCGCCGTGACCATCGAGCACTCGCTCGCCTACGAGAACGGCACGCTCTCCGACGGCTCGCAGGCCGGCAGCGGGGACCGCAACGGCTACAAGCTCGGGGGCGAGGACATCGGCGTCGACCACGTGGTGCGCGACAGCTTCGCCGTGGACAACGGCAAGCACGGGTTCACGTACAACAGCAACCCCGGTTCGATGACGATCGACGGCAACGTCAGCATCGGCAACGCCGAGCGCAACTTCACCTTCGACGAGGGCAGCCACCGGTTCAGCGGCAACGTGTCGTGCGACAGCGGCTCGAACGACCGGATCGTCGGCAGCGACGACGGCACCAACCAGTTCTGGTCGGGCTCCGACGGCTCCGCCTGCGGCGCCTACGCGGGCGACCTCGACTGGTCCTTCGCCGCGGACGGCTCGCTGGAGGTGACCTTCGGCTGAGCTGACCACATGGACGGCGCCCCCGACGGCAGGCGCCGTCGTCCCGACCCCGGCCGGCCCGTCGACCCCTCCGACGGGCTGGCCGGCCCCGAGCCCGGGGGTGTCCGCTCTGCGCACACCCGCGGCGGTCCCGTGGCATCCTGGCCACGTCCGTGACGTCGAGGCCAGGAGACAGCAGATGAGCGCCGGTGCGGGCGGCCGCGGCAGGCCGTCGATCCTGGGGTCGATGGACGTCCCCGACAGCATCCGGTCGCGCGTGCTGGTGACGTTGCGGGAGGCCATGGTGGCCGGCGAGCTCGAGCCGGGCGCCATCTACTCGGCCCCGGCCCTCGCCCAGCGGCTGGGCGTCTCGGCCACCCCGGTGCGCGAGGCGATGATGGAGCTGACCCGCGAGGGGCTGGTCGAGACGCTGCGGCACCGGGGGTACCGCGTCGTGGAGCTCGGCGACGTCGCGCTCGAGGAGATCCTGCAGATCCGCGAGCTCATCGAGGCGCCGACCGTGGCGCGCGTCGCGACCCTGGCGACGGCCGACCAGGTGCGGGCGCTGCGGCCGCTCGCGGACCGCATCGACGCGACGGCGGCCGCCGGCGAGCTGCAGGAGTTCGTCGCGGCGGACACGGCGTTCCACACCGAGGTGCTGGCCCTCGCCGGGAACGAGCGTCTGGTCCAGGAGGTCCGCCGCCTGCGCGGGATGTCGCGGCTGCTCGGGCTCCAGAGCCTGCACGAGGAGGGCCGTCTCGTGGCCACGATCCGCGAGCACCACGAGCTGCTCGACCTCCTGGAGGCCGGCGACGCGGCCGGCGCGGAGGCATGGATGCGCCGGCACCTGCAGCACGTGCGCGACGTCTGGTCGGGGCAGGGCTCCGGCGCTGCGGGGGCCTCGGTGGCCCGTGCCGCCGGCGCCGCGGACGCCGGCTGACCGGGATAGGTGCTGCTCACGACGCAGAAGGCCCTTGCGCCGGCGCCAGGTGCAATTGTACGTTGCACGCCATTCGAGGCCCGTGACGTGGCGGGCCGGACGGGAGCAGGCGCGTGACTTCGCAGCAGTCCACGGTCGGGAAGCCGGCCACCAACCTCCGGGTGCTGGTCGGCAGCCTCTCCGGCAGCGCGATCGAGTGGTTCGACTTCTTCCTCTACGCCACCGCGGCGGCCCTCATCTTCGACGAGCAGTTCTTCCCGACGGACGACCCGGCGATCTCGCTGATGCTGTCGTACCTGTCGCTGTCGCTGACGTTCTTCATCCGCCCGTTCGGCGGGATCGTCTTCTCGCACATCGGCGACAGGATCGGGCGCAAGAAGACGCTGGTCATCACGCTCTCCCTCATGGGCGGCGCGACCATCGCGATCGGCCTGCTGCCCACGTACGCGCAGGTCGGCGTCCTCGCCCCCGTGCTGCTCATCCTCTGCCGCATCATCCAGGGGCTCGCCATCGGCGGCGAGTGGGGCGGCGCGCTGCTGCTGGCCTACGAGTACGCGCCGAAGAACCGCCGCGGATTCTTCGGCTCCGTGCCGCAGACGGGCGTGACCGTCGGCATGCTGCTCTCGACGATCGCGTTCGCCCTGGTCAGCGCGCTGCCGTCCGGGGCGTTCCAGTCCTGGGGCTGGCGCCTGCCGTTCATCGCGTCGGTGGTGCTCGTGTTCGTGGGCCTGTGGATCCGCAAGGGCCTCGCCGAGACCCCCGCCTTCCGGGAGGCCAAGGCGAGCGGCAACGTGGCCAAGCTGCCGATCAAGGACACGCTGCGCGACCACTGGCGCTCCGTGCTCGTCGCCGTCGGCGCCAAGGTGGTCGAGACCGGCCCCTTCTACATCTTCGCCACGTTCGTCGTGAGCTACGCGACCGGCACCCTCGGCATGGAGCAGTCCGTGGTGCTCAACGCGGTGAGCGCCGCCGCGTTCGTCAGCACGCTCGCGATCCTGGCGATGGGCCGGCTCTCCGACAGGCTGGGCCGCCCCGCCGTCTTCCTCGGCGGCACGGTGCTCATCGCGCTCTTCGCGGCGCCGTTCTTCCTGCTGCTCGACCTCCGCGTCGACTGGGCCGTGTACGCCGCCGTCGTCCTCGGGCTGGGCATCGTGTGGCCGCCCGTCACGGCGACCCTCGGCACGCTGATGTCCGAGACCTTCACCACCCGGGTCCGCTACACCGGTGTCACGCTCGGCTACCAGATCGGCGCCGCGCTGGCCGGCGGTACCGCGCCGCTCCTCGCGACCTGGCTGCTCTCGCGGTTCGACGGCGCGTGGTGGCCGATCGCCGTCTACATGGTGGGGCTCGCGGCCGTCGCCCTCGTCGCCGTCTCCCTGTCCGGCCGGGTCGTGCGGCTCGAGCGCGCCCGGATCGAGGCGCGCGAGGCGCGCGAGGGGGTCGCCGCGTGACCGGGCTGCCGTTCGTCACCGCCGAGGAGGTCCGTCGCCGGGTCCGGCCCGCCGACGCCCGGCGGCTGGTCGAGGGGGCGCTGCGCGACGGGTTCGACCCGGCCGACGACCCGGCGCGGTCGTCGGTGGCCGCCGGCGCCGGGCACCTGCTGCTCATGCCGTCGGTGCTGGGCGACTGGGCCGGGGTCAAGATCGCGTCCGTGGCCCCGGGCAACCCCGCGCGGGGGCTGCCCCGCATCCAGGCGACCTACCTGCTGCTCGACGCGGCCACGCTCACCCCGCGGCTGCAGATCGACGGGTCGGCGCTCACCGAGCTGCGCACGCCCGCGACCTCGGCCGTCGCGGCGGACCACCTCGCCGCGCCCGACGCGCGGCGCCTGGTCGTCGTCGGCACCGGGCCGCAGGCCGTCGAGCACGCGGTCGCGATGGCGGCGGTGCGCGAGCTCGACGACGTCGCGCTCGTGGGCCGCGACCCCGGGCGCCTCGCGGCCGCCGTCGAGGCGCTGGTCGCGCGCGGCCTCCCGGCCCGGGCGGGGACCACGGGCGACGTCGCCGGCGCCGACCTCGTGGTGTGCGCGACGTCGGCCGGAGAGCCGCTGTTCGACGGTGCCCTGGTCCGCGACGGCGCGTGCGTCGTGGCGATCGGCTCGCACGAGCCCGACCGTCGCGAGCTCGACGCCGGTCTCATGGGCCGGGCGCTCGTGGTGGTCGAGGACCGCGCGACCGCGATGCGCGAGTGCGGCGACGTCGTCCTCGCCGCCCGCGAGGGCGCGCTGCGGCCCGACGATCTGGTCCCCCTGGCCGACGCCGTGCGGGGGCGGGTCCGGGCCACGGACCGGCCGAACGTCTTCAAGGGCTCCGGCATGTCCTGGCAGGACCTCGCCGTCGCGGTGGGCGTCGCGGAGGCGGCCGGGCTCTGATCGAAGGCTCGTGAGCGGGCGGGCTCAGCCGAGGTCGAAGAACGTCGCGGCCTCGGCGAGCACCTCGCCGGCCCGCTCGGTGCCGACGAACCCGTGCTCGGCGCCGGACAGCTCGACCAGCCGGCAGGGCACGCCGTCGCGGCGGCAGGCGTCGGCCAGCTCGCGGGCCTCGGGGCGCAGCGAGTCCAGCTCGCCCACGACGACGAGCGCCGGGGGGAGCCCGCGCGCGGACCGGTGCAGGCGCGGCGCGTCGGCGGGCTCGACGCCGGTCCACGCGCGCATCGCGTACGCCGACAGCTCGCGGCCGGGGCCGCCCGGCAGCGCGTCGTCGTAGGTCTCGAGCGAGAGGTCGAGGTTCGGGTTGGTGAGCAGCAGGCCCGCCAGCGGGCGGGCGCTGCGCGACGCGGCGAGGACCGCGACGGCGCCGCCCGCGGAGTCGCCGTCGAGGTAGAGGCGGTCGAACCCCTCGCCCGCGAGCAGGTCGACGGCGGCCAGGGCGTCGGCGACCGCGTCGTCGAGCGTCGCCTCCGGCGCCAGCCGGTAGTCGACGGAGAGCACCACGACGCCCAGCGCCTCGGCCGCCCGCCGGCACCAGCCGTCCTGCAGCTCGAGGTCACCGAACAGGCCGTACCCGCCGTGCAGGAACACGGCCGCGGCGCCGGGCCGGCGGCGGTCGGGCGTGTAGCGGCGCAGCGCCACGCCGTCGTGCGCGAGGTCGGCCACCGCACCGGCGAACGGGTGCCGCGGCCGGGCGGCGGCGCGCTCGTGCGCGCCGCGCCGCAGCGCCGCGACGTCGGGCCCGCCATGCTGCTCGAGAGTCACGGGACGATCCTCACCCGGCGGCGCCCGTCCGGCCAGGGCGCCCGGGCCCGTCAGGCGCGGAGCGTCCGGGCCACCAGGCGCACCGCGATGCCCAGGAGCAGCAGCCCGAGGGCCAGCAGCGGCAGGGTGCCGCCGCCGAACCCCGTCTCCGGGAGCTGTCTGCCGGGATTCTGCGGCTGCTCCGGCGTCGCCGGGCGGGCCGTGTTCGTGAGCGTGACGGCGTTGAGGCGCTGGTCGTCTGCGTGGATCACGACCCAGCCGTCCTCGTCGGGCTCGAGCACCTGTCCGTCGATCGTCCACCGCGGCGTGTCCCACGTGGCGTCGTCCACGGCGGGCGGGTCGGCCTCGCGGATCTCGATGGTCGTACCCAGCGGCACGTCGTCGGCGACGAACGGGTCGCCGAGCACGAGGTCGCCCTGCTGGACCGGGCCGTCGTCCACGCGGTACTCGACCGGGAAGGGGGTGCCGTCGGGCAGGTCCGTGCCCTCGACCAGCTTCTCCATCCGCAGGGTGGTGGCGGGGACGGCCGAGTTGGTCACGGTGCCCTCGACCGTCCCGGTGCCCTCGTCGATCGTGAGGCTGCTGCCGGGCGACCAGGTTGCGACGCCCCACGTCCAGCCAGGCGGCAGGACGTCGTCCGACGGCGCGGTCTCGGTGACGTGCACCGTGGTGCCGACCGGGAAGTCGCGGCCCGGCCCGGCCGGGGTGCCGTCGGTCGGCACCCGGAGGACGCCTTCCGCGGTGCTGCCGTCGGGAAGCGTGGCCGTCCAGGGGACGTCGAACGCCTCCGCGTCGACGTCGGCGGGGGCGGCCCCCTCGAGGGCCTTGGCCAGCCGGAAGGTCCCGTGCTCCACGTCGGCGGAGTTGGTGACGGTGACCGCGGCCGTCTCGCCGTCGCCCACCGTGACCTCGGCCGGTGTGATCGTGGGCTCGCCCCAGTCCCAGCCGGGCAGGTCGGGCAGGTCGGCCTCGTCGAACGTCACCGTGGTGCCGGCAGGGAAGTCCAGCGGCTCGCCGTCGGCGCCGGTCGGGGCGACCGGCCGTCCGTCCGGGGCGAGCGTCGTGGAGCCGCTGGTGGTGGCACCGTCCGGGTACGTCGCGGTCCAGCCCACGCTGAACCGGAGGTCCTCCGGCACGTCCTCGGCGTCCGGGCCCTCCAGCGTCTTGGCCAGCGTGAACGAGCCGGTCGGGACGTGCCCGACGTTCGTCACCTCGAGCGTGACGGTCTCCCCGCCCACGAGCTCGAGCGGGTAGAACCCGTCCTCGTCGGGGTCGGTGAGCGGCTCGCCGTACGCCAGCAGGGTCGTCTCGTCCCAGACGATGCCCTCGTCGAAGAGGGGCTCGGGTTCCCGCACCCACACGGTGGTCCCCGTCGGGATCTGCTCGCCGTCCAGCAGCGTGTCGATCGTCACCGGGTCGCCGACGGCGATCTCGCGCTGACGCGACTGGCGGTCCCCGCCGGGCGGGTCGAACGTGTACTCGACCGAGAACTGCAGGTCCGGGTCCACCGGTCCGTCGACATCGAGGACCTTCACCACGCTGAACGCGGCGTACTCAGGTTGCGCCGTGTTCGTGACGAGCATGTTCGTCACGTGCTCGGCGACCGTCTGGCCCTCCCGGTCGATCGTGATCGTCCGGCCAGGGCTCCACGAGACGCCACCCCAGGCGAGGTCGGCCGGCAGGTCGTCCCGGGCGACCTCAGCGAGGGTGACCTCCGTGCCGACGGGGAAGGTCACGGGGTCGCCGTCGTCGTCCACAGGACCGGCCGGGGCGAACCTCCCGTCGGCCCCCGCGACCAGGTCGATCGTGCCGGTGCTCCGGTTGTCGTCGGGGTCGACGGCCGTCCAGCGCATCGTGACGGTGGTGCCCTCCGGCACCGCGACCTGGTCGTCCATGCCCGTGCTGACCGTCTTGGTGACCTCGAACGTGCCCCGGGTGCGCTCCGCCGTGTTGGTGACGGTCGCACTGACGACGGCGTCGCCGTCGGCGGTGACGGTCACCGGGTTCGGGGCCACGGTCGGCGGCCCCCACTCCCAGCCGGGCACGTCGTCCGGCGTCTGCTCCTCGAACGTGATCACCGTGCCGACGGGGAACGTCAGGGTGGTGCCGTCCACCGCCGTCGGGCGCACGGGCGAGCCGTCGGCGGGCAGGGCGAGCGTCCCCGTGCCGAGCACCTCGCCGTCGGGCGACGTGGCGGTCCAGTCCACCGGGAAGGAGGTGCCCTCGGGCAGGTCGCCCGCGGCGATGCCGTCGAGCTCCTTGTCCACCTCGAAGGTGCCGCGCGGCTCGCCGCAGGGGATGGTGCTCGCGAAGAGGAACGAGTGCACCTCGCCGCCCAGCAAGGTGACGTCGCGGCCGATCACCTGGCCGTCGAGGGGCGCGCCGTCGACGGTGACGTCGGCGAACGGCGCGTAGATCGAGCCGTCGAGACGCTCTCCCGTGTGCTCGACGGTCACCTCCCCGGTCACCGCGGACAGGTCCCACAGGATGTACGGGGAGTACTGCCCCTGCGGGTCGACGCGCAGGCCGTGCACGTCGGTGGTCCCCGCGGGCACGCGGATGATCAGCGGGTTCGCCTGGCCCGGCGTGGGGCTGCCGGCCGAGAACTGGAGCAGGTCCGCGCCCGCGACGTCCTCGTACGCGACCACGTTGGGGCGGTCGGCGGCGAGCGGGCCGAGCACCTTGCGAGCCCCGTCGTCCTCCGCGACCGTCACGTGGTGGGCGTCGTGGCCCTCGGGATCGGCCAGCGCCGCGAGGCACTGCGCGCTCTCCTCGGTCGTGGCGTCCTGGTTCGCCTGCACGTACCCCGCGACGACGTCCTGCGTGGCACCCGTCCGCTCGGTGAAGATCGACGTGTTGTCACCCGTGGGAGGCTCCGCGTCGGCGGGATAGGCCTGTGCCGTCGCGTCGATGAGCGGAGGCTGGGAGCCCTCCTCCGACTCGCGGACCCAGCCCTCGCCGCGCGCCGAGGTGGCGTAGGGGCCGAGGTCGCGGTCCACGGTCTTCAGGGCGCCGACGTTGTCCGGTGTCGTCGCACCGCGGCTGGTGATGTTCACCTGGCCGACGTTGCGGGTGTCGTCCGGGTCGAACCGTCCGATGAGCAGCCGCGTCGGGTCGCCGTCCACCGTGGGGATCGTGTAGTCCGCCGTGCCCGCCGCGACGTGGATCACGGCCCACTGCGACGTCTGCGTCACGGTCAGGTCGCGGCCCGCGGCGAGCGAGCCCTCGAGCTCCTGGTTGCCGACGACGGCGTCGCGCTGGGCGTAGACGGTGAACCCGCCGGCCGACGTGAACGGGTTGACGTCGCCCTCGGCCGCGGCGGCCGGCGGCGCCGTCGCCGTCTGCGCCCCGAGGCCCACGATGCCGCCCAGCGCGAGCGCGGCGGCCAGCAGGCCGCTCGTGGTCCTGCGACCGGTCGTCGAGCCCGTCCTGCGCATGTGCCGCCCCCCGGAGACGTCGCGAGATCCCGCGTACCTCGCGACACTCTAGGGACCCGTCGCCCTGAACGCTGGGTGGTCGCGCTCTCACCCGGAGGACGCGGTTGAACGGTCGGCGAACGCTCGGCGAACATCTCCGCGGAGCGCCGCGGACGGCGCCGCCGGGTGGCCATACTTCCGCTTGTGCACGACGAGATCGCCCGCCTGGCCCGCCACGTCGCCCCCCGTCGGGCGACGCGCGTCGCGTCGGCCGGAGAGCTGGCGCAGCCGGTGCTGGTGGTGGGCTCCACGCTGCCCGTCGGGCAGCTCGAGGTGATCTTCCGGCGCCCGGAGGTCGGCTCGGTCGCGGTGCAGGACGACGCCGCGCCCACGCGGACCGGCATCGTCACCCGGGCGGGGCTGGCGGCGGCCCTCACGGGACGCCTCGGGTACGGGCGCGCGGTGCTGGAACGACGGCCCACCGGGGCCGTCGCGGACTGGTCGCCCCTCGTCGTCGAGCAGGGGACGGCGCTGGCGGACGTCGCGGCGCTCGCGATGGCGCGCACCGCGGAACGCCGCTACGACGACGTCCTGGTGAGCGGCCCCGCGGCCTGGGGCGCCGCGAGCACGGCCGACGTCATGCGCGCCGTCGTCGCCGAGCTCGCCGAGCGTTCCACGCACGACCCGCTGACGCTCCTGCCGGGGCGTTCCGCCACCTGGTACGCGCTGCGGCACCGCTGCTCGCTGGTACGCGGCGGCGCGACCCGCGTGGTGCTGGTGCTGCTCGACGTGCGGGACATGTCCCGCCTCAACGCCGAGCACGGGCAGGACGCCGGCGACGCGGTGCTCGCGGAGCTCGCGGCGCGGATCGGGGCGGCGCTGCCGGCGGGCTGCGAGGTGGGTCGCGTGGAGGGCGACGGCTTCGCCGTCCTGGCCACGCTGCCGGCGATGGACGACATCCAGGCGGCGGCGTCCGCGGACGCGCTGCGGCAGCACGTGCTCGCGCACCTCGCCGCGCCGTCCGACGGGTTCGACCCCGCGGCGTGGCCGGCGCTGCACTCGGCCGCCGCGTGGTCGGTGGCCGGCGCGGCCGACGCGGACGAGCTCGTCGCCCAGGCCGAGCGGCGGCTGCGGCGCGAGCGCCGGGCCGCGGTGCTGGTCTGAGCACCGGTCCCGGCAGGGGGCTCAGCCGCCGCGTGTCACCAGGCCCTGCGACACCAGCCAGTCCAGCGCGACGTCGCCGGGCTCCTCGCCCTCCACGTCGACGCGGGCGTTGAGCTCGATCATCGTCTCGTCGGTCAGCAGCGGGGAGATGCGGTTGAGCACGTCCGCGATCGCCGGGTTCGCCTCGAGGGTCTCCGTGCGCACGTAGGGCGCCACGTTGTACGACGGGAAGTACTTCTCGTCGTCGGCGAGCACGGTGAGGTCGAGGGCGAGGATGCGCCCGTCCGTCGTGAAGATCTCGCCGAAGTTGCAGGCGCCGTCCGCCGTGGCCTGGTAGATCGCGCCGGTGTCCATGATCCGGATGTTGTCGGCGGGCACGCCGTCCGGGTCGTCGAGCGGGATCCCGTAGTGCTCGAGCATCGGCTCGAGGCCGTCGTCGCGGCTGCGGAACTCGCTCTCGACGCAGAACGTGCGCTCCTCGACCGGCACGTCGGCGATCTGGGACAGGCTCTCGATGCCGAGCCGCTCGGTCGTCTCCGGGTTCATCGCGAAGCCGTAGGTGTTGTTCATCGGGCCGGGCGGCAGCCAGGTCAGCCCGTTCGCGAGGTCGGCGTCGTGCACCGCCTGCCACTGCTCCTGCTGGTCCGGGATGCCGGTCTCGCCCATGTAGGACACCCAGGCCGTGCCCGTGTACTCGAGCTGGACGTCGGTGTCGCCGTTGACCATCGCGCCGCGGGCCGGGTTGGAGCCCGGGATGTTGGTGGCGTCCACGACGGTGAAGCCCGCGGCCCGCAGCGCCAGCACCGCGAGCTTGCCCAGCACCAGCTGCTCGGTGAAGTTCTTGGAGCCCACGGTGACGGTGCTGCCGGCCGCCGCGTCGATCCGCTGGATCGAGCCCGGGCCCACCGGCGGCGCGTAGCCGGACGACGGCTGCAGGCCGCACGCGGCGAGCGGGGCGGCGACGGCCGCGGCGGCGAGGGCCGCCAGCAGGCGGCGGCGCGTCGGGTGTCTCGTCGGGTTCCTCAACGTCCGCACCTCACAGGCCTCGGGGACGGGCGACGTGCTCGACGACGCGGCCCAGCCAGTCCACGAGCAGGGCCAGCAGCGCCACGAGCAGCGCGCCGGAGACGAGCAGCGTGGGCAGGTACAGGTTGATCCCCGTGGTGATGAGCAGGCCGAGCCCGCCGCCGTCGATGAAGACGGCGAGCGTGGCGGTGCCGACCAGCAGCACGAGGGCGGTGCGGATGCCGGCCAGGATCACGGGGACGGCGAGCGGCAGCTCCACGCGCACCAGGACGGCGAGGGCCGACATCCCCATGCCGCGGCCCGCCTCCACCAGCCGGGGGTCGACGGCCGCGAGCCCGACCATGGTGTTGCTCAGCACGGGCAGCACCGCGTAGACCACGAGGGCGACGACGGCCGTGCTGGCGCCGAAGCCGAGCCACATCGCCAGCAGCACGATGAGGCCGATCGCCGGGGCGGCCTGGCCGACGTTCGCGACGGCCACGACCGGGCCGGCGAGGCGGCGCAGCCGGCCGCGGGTCAGGAGGATGCCCAGCGGGACGGCGACCACGACGACGATCACCGCGGCCGCGAACGTCAGGCGCAGGTGCTCGCCGATCGCGGGCAGCAGCGCGTCCCAGCCGAGCGGCCGGCTCTCGGTGCTGCTGAGGTCCGCCTGCCCGAGCCAGACGAAGTAGGCGACCAGCACCACCGCCACGAGCACCGGCTGCATCACGAGGGCGCGCCAGCCGCCGCGTGCCTGCGCGGGCGACGTCTCGACGAGCTCCTCGGTGGCCGCGGTGCTCATGACGGCGACCCCGGCGCGGCCGGCCCGTCCGTCGCGGCGGCGGGCGCCGGCCGGGCGGGCGTCATCGACGACATCAGCGTCTCGGCCGACAGGTACCCCAGGTAGGCGTCGCGGCGGCCCGTGACGACGACGGCGTTGTGGGCCGTGGTGAGGATCGTGTCGAGAGCCTCGTGCAGGGTGGCCCGGCGGGACAGCGTGGGCAGGTCGCGGTCGACGGCGCTCGCGACGGTCTCCTCGCGGGCGAGCCGGTCGACGTCCACCCACCGGCGAGGTCGGCCGGCGGCGTCGAGCACGACGACGAAGTCGTCGCCCGCCGCCCTCGCCCGCTCGACGGCCTCGGCGGCCCGGGTGCCCACCGTGGCGGTGGTGCCCTGCTCGAGCGGCACGTCGGCCAGCGTGGACAGGGTGAGGGTCTTGAGCGCCGCGCCCGTGCCGATGAAGTCGGACACGAACTCCTCCGCCGGGGCCGTGAGGATCTCCTCGGGCGTGCCGAGCTGCACGATCCGGGCCCCGACGTCGAGGATGGCGATGCGGTCGCCGAGCTTCACCGCCTCGTCGAAGTCGTGGGTCACCATGACGATCGTCTTGCCCAGCTCGTCCTGGATGCTCAGCAGCTCGTTCTGCAGCCTCTGCCGGGTGATCGGGTCGACGGCGCCGAACGGCTCGTCCATGAGCAGCACCGGCGGGTCGGCGGCCAGGGCACGGGCCACGCCGACGCGCTGCTGCTGGCCGCCGGACAACTCGCGGGGGTACCGCCCGCGGTAGTCGGCGGGGTCCAGTCCGACGAGCTCGAGCAGCTCGTCCACGCGGGCGGCGGTGCGCGCCTTGTCCCACCCGAGCATCTTGGGCACCAGGCCGACGTTCGCCGCCACGGTCATGTGCGGGAACAGCCCGCCGGCCTGGATGACGTACCCGATCCGGCGGCGGAGCCTGTCGGCGTCCTGCGTCGTGACGTCCTCGCCGTCGAGCACGATCCGGCCCGACGTCGGCTCGATGAGTCGGTTGATCATCTTGAGCGTGGTGGTCTTGCCGCAGCCCGAGGGCCCGACGAGCACGAGGATCTCCCCCGCTCGGATCTCCAGGTCGACGCCGTCGACGGCGGGACGCGGCTGCCCGGGGTACTTCTTCGTGACCCCCTGCAGCTGGATGGACGCGCCGGTGGCCCCGGTCGTGCCGGCGACGGCGGTCGTGGTCGTGTCAGGCACGGATCCCCCTGGAGGTGGTGAGGCGGCCGACGAGCACCAGCAGCAGGTCGACCAGCAGGGCGAGGACGACGACGAAGATCGTCCCGGTGAGCACCGAGTAGACGGCGTTGGCGCCGCCCAGGCGCGAGAGCCCGCTGAAGATGAAGCCGCCCAGGCCGGGGCCGAGGACGTACGCCGCCACGGCGGCGATGCCCATGACCATCTGCGTGGAGACGCGGATGCCGGTCAGCACGACCGGCCAGGCGAGCGGCAGCTCGATGCGCAGCAGCGTGGCCGTGCGGCTCATCCCGATGCCGCGGGCCGCCTCCACCGTGCCGCGGTCCACGCCCGCCAGCCCGACGACGGCGTTGCGCAGGATCGGGAGCGTCGCGTAGAAGGTCAGCGCGACCACGGACGTCGTCACGCCGAAGCCGAGCCAGGTCAGCAGGATGCCGAGCAGCGCGAACGACGGGATGGTCAGGCCGATCGCCGTCGTCGAGCCGGCCAGGGAGGTCAGGCGGGGGTTGCGGTACACCAGCACCGCGACGACGAGTGCGATCAGCGTGGCGAGCACGACGCACTGGATCACGAGGCTGGCGTGCTGATAAGAGGAGAACAGGATCTCGTCGCGGCGGGCGACGACGTAATCCCACATGCGGTGGTTCCCCCCGGTGGATGAAGGCACGACGACGTCGCCATGACCGTGTCCGGTCGGACGGTCAACCATCGTGATGACCGGGGCATGAATTCGTCAAGTCGACCCGCCGTCCGTGGGCAGCGAAGAGCCCGCGGGCTGGAGATCGAACCTCCTGCCGTGCTGGACGAGGTCACGGCACCCGCGGGCTCCGGTGGTCGCGAGGAACTCGCTACCCGCCCGACGTTCTAGCGCGCGCGACTAGCGCGCGACCACCTCATGGGTCCGAAGAGTCTTCACTGCTCGGATCACCTCCCTTCTCATGTGCCGACGACGCTACGCCCGCACGGCGAGGGAGGCCAAGGGTTTTCCTCAGGGTGAACTCCGCAGGCTGAACTCCGCAGGACGACGAGGCCGGGATCAGGCGCGCCGCAGGTGCGCCCACTCGCCCGGGTAGTCGTCCAGCCACTGGGCGAGCGAACGCGCGGGCCGCCCGACGAGACGGCCGACGTCGTCGGAGACGTGCGCCAGCTCGCCCGCGGCGATGGCGGTGTACGACGAGACCCACCCGTCGAGCTCGAACGGCTCCGCCCCGTACCCGGCGCGGGAGGCGTACGCCTCGTCCTCCGTCTCCGGGTGGTAGGTGAGGTCGCGGCCGGCGGCGCGGCCCAGCGTCGCCGCGACCTCGTCGAGGGTGAGCGCCTGCGGACCGGTGACCTCGTAGATCGCGCCGTCGTGCCGGGCGGGCCGCTCGTCGAGGATGACGGCGGTCGCGACGTCCGCGACGTCGTCGTGCGACACGGCCGCCACGCGCCCGTCCGCCGCGGGGCCGCGGATCACGCCGTCGCGCCCCACGAACATGCTCAGCGCGTGGAAGTAGAGGTTGTCGCGCAGCACGGTCCAGCGCAGGCCGGTGCGGGCGGCGACGGCGGTCAGGTGCTCCTCGGTGTGCCAGTGGTCGCGCGCGAAGGTGAACGTGGCGTCCGGCGCCGCGCCCGCGAACGACGTGTACACGAGGCGCTCGACGCCGGCCGTCGCGGCCGCGTCGATCATCGCGGCGTGCTGCGCGACGCGGTCCGGGGCCTCGCGCGCGCTCACCAGGAACACGGTGCGCACGCCCTCGAACGCGGCGCGCATCGCCTCGGTGTCGCGGTAGCCGTCGGCGACGGCGAGCTCGCACTCCGGCAGCGCCCGCCCGTCCGACAGGCGCGGGGCGCGTGCCGGGTCCCGCACGACCAGTCGTTGCCGCGCGCCCTCCGCCGCGAGCCGGAACGCCAGCCGGGACCCGAGCCGTCCGCTCGCCCCGGTCACGGCGATCCGCCCGTCCGCCGCCCATCTCGCCATGCATTCACGGTAGGCACGGATCGGGGGCCGGGCTCGGCGAGAGGTGAGAATGGCACGGTGACCGCCACCCCGTACCGCGTGATGACCGTCTGCACCGGCAACATCTGCCGCTCCCCCATGGCCGAGATCGTGCTGCGCGACCGGCTCGAGGCCGCAGGCCTCGGCGACCGCGTCGTCGTGGACTCCTCGGGCGTGAGCGACGAGGAGCACGGCAACCCCGTCGACGGCCGGGCGCGGCGCGTGCTCGCGGCGCACGGCTACCCGACCGGCGACGGCCACCGCGCCCGCCAGGTGACCTCCGCGGACCTCGCCGGCCACGACCTGGTGCTGCCCATGACGGCGCAGCACGCGCGCCGCCTGCGCCGCCTCGCCGACGGCGCCGCGGGCTCGCCCGGGCTCGCCGAGATCCGCCTGTACCGGTCGTTCGACCCCGACGCCCCCGTCGTCGAGCCGGGCGGCGACGAGCACCTGCTGGACGTCGACGACCCCTGGTACGGCGACGAGTCCGGCTTCGAGACCACCATGGCCGAGATCGAGGCCGCCGCCGACGGGATCGTCGCGCACGTGCGTGCCCGGCTCGAGGGGGCGTCGACCCAGCGAACCGCCGCGAGGTAGTACCAAGCCTGCCGAGGTAGTACCAGTTCGCGCGAGGTAGTGCGGACTACCTCGGCGGTTACTACCTCGCCGAGGTCCGTACTACCTCGCCGAGATCCGTACTACCTCGCGGAGGATGGTGGGCGGGCCGCAGCCGCGGGATGGAAGGATCGCTCCATGACCACTCCGCCCGCCCCGCTCACCGTCCGCCGCGCCCGCGAGGACGAGTGGCGCCAGACGCG
Organism: Isoptericola sp. NPDC057391; assembly: GCF_042668085.1. Taxonomy (NCBI): domain Bacteria; kingdom Bacillati; phylum Actinomycetota; class Actinomycetes; order Micrococcales; family Promicromonosporaceae; genus Isoptericola; species Isoptericola sp. NPDC057391. The sequence continues at coordinate 32,178 of NZ_JBHVBO010000012.1, forward strand.
CGACCTGCGCCTGGCGGCGCTCCAGGACCCGGCGGCGCCGGTGGCGTTCCTGGAGACGCACGACGTCGCGGCGGCCCGCCCGGACGCGTTCTGGCAGGAGCGGGCGCGGGGCAACGCGACCAGCGACACGGTGGCGGCGTTCGTCGCCGTCGACGCGGACGGGCGCTGGGTCGGCACGACGACCGGCCTCGTCGAGGAGCCGGGCGCGACCGACGTCCTGGGCGGTCCGGTGACGCGGCGGCAGGTGCACCTGGTGGGCGTGTTCGTGCGGCCCGAGCACCGCGGCGGCGGCCTGCTCGCGCGGCTGTTCGACGGCGTGCAGGACTGGGCGCGGGGCCTCGGTGTCGAGCGGGCGCGACTGTGCGTGCACGTCGACAACCCCCGTGCCCAGGCCGCCTACCGCAAGCTCGGGTTCACGCCGTCGGGCGACCGCTTCGTGCTCGAGCAGGGCGAGGAGATCGAGCTGGTGCGGGCACTCTGACCGCAGGCCGCGACGGGCGGCCGCGCCCGAAGGCCCGGCGCCACCAGGCGGCCAGCCCCTGCGGTTCCGGCTCGGCCGCGGGTGGCAGGGACGGCACGTAGGCGCCGACCCAGCGGGCGATCTCGCGCCACACGACGTCGCGTACGGCGGGGGCGGAGAGGGTGACGTCGTGCAGGGCGCCGTCGATCCGGACCAGCGTCACGAGGCTGCCCAGCGCGGGGACGCGGCGCGCCACGCCGCCCACCTCGAGCACCGAGTCGGTGGTCATCATCTCGGGGCTCCACCGCACGGGCGCCGTCGACCGGGTCGACAGCAGCACCAGCACCGGCACGTCGATGCCGAGGCCGCGGGCCACGCGCTCCTGCCCCTGGAAGATGGCCGAGAGCCACGCCGGCGTCGTGCGCCACCCCGTGTCGGGGCGCCACGCCGGATCGATGTCCCACGCGCCGTCGAACCGCCGGGAGACGCTGCGGGCGTAGAACCCGAGGTCCACGTTCACCAGGTGGCTGCGCGGCGCGAGCGCGGCCTGGGCGCGCAGGCCCGGCTCCAGCACCCACCGCCCCACGCTGCGGGTCTGGAACTCGAGCCAGGGGCTGTTGAGCACCAGCGCGTCGGCGCGGCCCGGCCGGTGCGACACCCACAGGCTGAGCACCAGCCCGCCCGTGGAGTGGCCCATGAGCACCAGCCGGCGGTCCGACGACGCCTTCGGGCCGTGGCCGAGCACCGCCAGCGCGGCCTCGACGTCCTCGTCGTACGTCGCCAGCGCGGTGACGAACCCCGGCGTCTGGTGCTCGCGCAGGCTGCGGCCGTACTTGCGCAGGTCGAGGGCGTAGAACCGCGCCCCCTGCCGCTCCCAGAACGCCGCCAGGTGGGTCTGGAAGAAGTAGTCCACCCAGCCGTGCACGTACAGGACGTCGATGCCGGCGTCGGGCGTCGCGTCGCCGCCGCCGGGCTCCGGGGCGCGGCGTACGAGCGTCGCGACGACGTCGCCCTCGAAGTCCGGCTCCAGCGGCAGGGTCAGCCGCTCGAAGCCGGGCAGCACGTCGGGCTCCCACGCGCTGCTCGTGCCGGCCTGCTCCACGACCCGAACGTAAGGAACCCGGCGCGCCGGCGCGACCGGGCGTGCTGTGCGCCCGGCTACACCACGAGCCAGAGCAGCCAGGTGAAGACCAGCCCGAGCACGGCGATGATCGTCTCCATCACCGTCCAGGTCTTCAACGTCTGCCCGACGGTCATGCCGAAGTACTCCTTGACCAGCCAGAACCCGGCGTCGTTGACGTGCGACAGGATCAACGACCCGGCGCCGATGGCGAGCACGAGGAGCGCGAGGTGCGTCGGCGTCAGGCCGGTGGCCAGCGGCGCGACGATGCCGGACGCCGTGACGATGGCGACCGTGGCGGAGCCGGTGGCGATGCGCACCAGGACGGCGATGAGCCAGCCGAGCAGCAGGATCGACAGGCTCATCGCGACGGCGGCCTTGCCGATCGCGACGCCCGTGCCGCCCTCGACCAGCACGGCCTTGAAGCCGCCACCGGCGCCGACGATCATCGTGGCGCTCGCGATGGGCTTGAGGCTCTCGGTCATCTTCGAGCCGAGGGTGCCGAGCGAGAACCCGACGCTGGTGCCGAACGTGATCATCGCGAGCAGGACGGCGATGAGCAGCGCCACCAGCGGCTCGCCGATGAACGAGACGAACGGGAAGAACCACGAGTCCGGGCTGGCCCACACCTCGACGCCGGCGCGCACCAGCATGAGGATCACCGGGCTGAGGATGGTCACCAGCGTGAGCACGAACGTGGGGTTGCGGGTCTTCACCGTGCCCGGCTCGGCCGAGACGGCGGCGTCGCCCCCGTCCGTGTCGCCGGCGACGATGCCACCGCCACCGCCCTGCGCGCCGATGGGCACGAGGCGCGCGGCGAACCGGCCCCACACCGGCCCGGCGAGGATCACGGTGGGCACCGCGATGAGCAGGCCGAGCGCCATGGTGATGCCGACGTCGGCGCGGAGGTTGCCGATGGCGGCCAGCGGGCCGGGGTGCGGGGGCACGAAGCCGTGGAGCACCGACAGGCCGGCCAGCGCCGGCATCGCCAGCAGCATCGCCGGCAGGCCGGAGCGGCGCACCGCCAGCATGATCACCGGGATCAGCAGCACCAGCCCGACCTCGAAGAACATCGGGATGCCGATGAGGAACGCGATGAGCGCCATCCGCCAGGGCAGGCTGCCGGTGCTGCCGCGGAAGATCTTGTCGACGATCTCGTCGGCTCCCCCGGAGTCGGCGAGCAGCTTGCCGAGCATGGCGCCCAGCACCACCAGCACGCCGACGGTGCCCAGCACGTCGCCGACGCCGGTCTCGAACACCCCGGCGACGTCGCCGAGCGGGATGCCGGACCCGATCGCCACGAACAGCGACCCGATGGTCAGGGCGAGGAAGCCGTGCATCTTGAGCATCGTGATGAGCAGCACCACGACGGCGATGCCGATGGCGGTGACCACGAGCACCTGCGTGTCGTGCTCCGCCCACGGCTGGTTGATCAGCTCGAGGGTGTTGTCGTCGTCCCCCGCGGCCTGCAGCAGCGTGCGCATCCCGGGTTCCTCCTGTCTCAGCGGGTGCCGGCCCCCGTGCGCCGCAGCGCGTGCCCGGGGAGGGCGTCGGTGCGTGCGCCGTCGTCGATGACGGCGACGCCGTCGACCAGGACCAGGTCGATCCCGGTGGCCTGCTGGCGCGGGTCCTCGAACGTGGCGGTGTCCTGGACGGTGTCGGGGTCGAGCAGCACGAGGTCCGCGGCGAACCCCGGGCGGACCAGGCCGCGGTCGACCAGCTTCAGCCGGGCCGCGGGGCGGCCCGTGAGGTGGTGCACGCAGTCCTCGAGCGTGAGGACGCCGAGCTCGCGCACGTACCGCGCGAGGTAGCGCGGGAACGTGCCCCACGCGCGCGGGTGCGGGCGCCCGCCCACGAGGATCGCGTCGGAGCCGCCGCAGTGCGTGCGGTGCTGCATGATCGCCCGCACGTTCTCCTCGTGGCCCACGTGCTGCAGGATCGTCGTGCCGAGCTTGTCGGCCACGAGCTGCTCGACGAAGACGTCGCCCGGCGCGCGGCCCTCGTCGCGGGCGATCGCCTCGACCGTGCGGCCCACGCGGCCCGCGAGCGCGGGGTTCTGCACCCCGCTGATCTCGATCGTGTCCCACTCCGCGACGCAGCCGTGGCAGCCGTCCGTGCCGACGTGCTCCAGCTCGTACAGGATGCGCTCGCGGTCGGCGGGGTCGGCCAGCCGGGCGAGCAGCGCGTCGGTGCCGCCGGAGAAGGACCAGCTCGGCAGGATCGCGCTGAGCGTCGTCGAGCCGGGCAGGTACGGGTACGTGTCCAGCGTGACGTCGACGCCGTCGTCCAGGGCCGCGTCGATCAGGGCGAGCAGCTCGCCCGCGCGCCCCTTGTTGGGCGCGAAGTTCATCGTCGCGTGCGTGAGGTGCAGCGCGCAGCCCGTCGCGCGGGCCAGGTCGATCATCTCCGCGTACGCCTCGAGCGCGCCCTTGCCGTACGACCGGTGGTGCGGGCTGTAGTAGCCGTCGTGGGCGGCGACGACGCGCAGCAGCGCGGCGAGCTCGTCGTCGTCCGCGTACATGCCCGGCGTGTACGTGAGGCCGCTGCTCATCCCCAGCGCGCCCTCCCGCATCCCCTGGGCGAGCAGCTCGCTCATCCGGGCGACCTCCGCGGGCGTCGCGGGGCGCTCGTCCGGCCCGACGACGAGGTGGCGCAGCGTGCCCTGCGGCACCAGGTACGCGGCGTGGCAGGCGATCCCGCGGTCCAGGCGGTCGAGGTAGCCGGCCACCGACTCCCAGTCCCAGGCGAAGCCCTCGGGGTCGTCGTTCCAGCCCGCGATCTGGGCGCGGATCGCGGTGCGCGTGCGCTCGTCGACGGGCGCGAACGACAGGCCGTCCTGGCCCAGCACCTCCAGCGTGACGCCCTGGCTCACCTTCGCCGTGTGGTCCGGGTTCGCGAGGAGCTGCACGTCGGAGTGCGCGTGCATGTCGATGAAGCCGGGCGTCAGGGCGCGCCCGTCGGCATCCACCGTGCGGCGGGCGCCCTCCGCACGGGCGTCCGAGCGGCCCCCGTCGACGGCGGTGACGCGCCCGTCGGTCACGGCGACGTCGGCGACGACGCCGGGCGCGCCCGTGCCGTCGAGCACCAGCGCGTCGCGGATCAGCCAGTCGGCGGTCATTGCTCGCGGTCCCCTCTCAGACCAGTACTCAGAACCAGGTGCGCACGAGGTCGACGACGACCGGGTCGGCCGCGTCGGCGTCGTCGACCACCGGCACGAGCGTCCACTTGTCCATCGCCGTGCACGGGTGCGACAGGCCCAGCCGCAGCTCGTCGCCGATCCGGAGGTCCACGCCGTCGCCGCCCCACCGCAGGAAGCCGTGCTGGTCGTTGAGCGCGGTCACCTGGACGCCCGGGACGGCGGCGGGATCCTCGCCCGCCGCGCGCGGGCGGCGGAGCTGCACCTCGGGCAGGCCCTCGTCGAACGGCAGGTCGCGCTTGCCGGCGTCGAACAGCGCCAGGCCCGGCTCGGGCTGCGAGCTCACGCGGACCCACCCGTGCATCGCGCTGCGGAACCCCGGCCCGCCGCTGCGCGGCTCCTCCCCCAGCGGGGAGATGTGCCGGTAGAAGCCGTCGTCGTGCACGACGTACGCCCCGCTGCGCAGCACCACGCGCGTGCCCGTCGCGACCAGCGGCGACATCACCTCGTCGACGACGTCGAAGTACGCGCTGCCGCCCGCCGTCACGATCGGCACCTCCACCTCGTACCGCCCGTCCGCGACCAGGCGCTCGTGCACCTCGACCATGTCGCGCAGGTAGCCGCGCACCACGTCCCGGCTGTGGGCGTCGGAGTCGTGCGCGAGCGCGCCCTCGTACCCGCCGACGCCGGCCAGGCGCAGGTGCGGGGACGCGACCACGCGCTCCGCCGCCGCCAGCGCCGTGTCCAGGTCGCGCGCGCCGGTCCGCCCGCCCGCGCCGCCGCGCTCGACGAGCACGTCGATCGGCGGGCGCGAGCCCGACGCACCCACGTGCGCCGCGAGCGCGTCGTGCATGAGGTCCACCGTGACGGGCGAGTCCGCCCAGACCAGCACCCGCAGGTCGCGGTCGGCCGCCAGCTCGTCCGCGATCCAGCGCAGCGCGAGCGGCGAGATCACGCTGTTCGCGACCATCACGCGGCTCACGCCGAACTCGAGGGCCACGCCCAGCTGGAAGGGGTTCGCGACCGTGATCGCCCACGCCCCGGCGTCGACCTGCTCGGCCCACAGCTGCGGCGCCATCGTCGTCTTGCCGTGCGGGGCGAGGTCGAGACCGCGCTCGGCGCACCAGTCGGCCATCACCCGCAGGTTGGTGTCGAGCGCCGCCCGGGACAGCGTGAGCAGCGGGGTGGGGAGCTGCGACAGCCGGGGGTGGCGCTCGCGGACCTCCGCGACGGTCAGCCCCCACAGCTCGGGCGGGATCGCCTTGTGCCGCCAGCCGACGCGCTCGCCCTCCCGGGCGGCGACCTTCTCGCGGTCGATCCGACAGGTGTCCTCGGCTCCGGTACCGTCCATCGTCAGGCCCTCCTCGTTCCCCCGTCGACGGTGCGACGATGCCGCACCGCGCGTCGAAATGCACGCCGGGTCCAGAGTGGCCGTACCACCCCCGAAAGGACGAGCACATGGCTGAGCAGACCTCGAAGACCGCGATCTCCACCGACCAGGCCCCCGCCCCGGCCCACACGTTCCACCAGGGCGTGCGGGTCGGCAACCTGCTGCAGGTCTCCGGGCAGGGCCCCGTGGACCCGGCGACCAACGAGTACCTCTACCCCGGCGACGTCGCCGCGCAGACGACGCGCACGCTGCAGAACGTCGAGGCGATCGTGAAGGCCGGCGGCGGCACGATGGCGGACGTCGTCATGCTGCGCGTCTACCTCACGACGCGCGACGACTTCGCCGCCATGAACGACGCGTACGGCGCGTTCCTCACCGAGCGTCTCGGCCCGGACGCCGTGCTGCCGTCGCGCACCACCGTCATGGTCGGGCTGCCCCGCGAGGAGATGCTCGTCGAGATCGACGCGCTCGCGTACGTCGACTGACCCGCGTGGCCCGGCGTGGCCCGGCGTGGCCGGGCCGCGTTCAACCCGCCGGCCGCTCGGCCGGGCGCTCCGTGGGGAGCGCTGGCCGGGCGAGGTCCGGCGCGGGCAGGAACGTCACCGGCACCTCGGGCACGACGTCGCGCAGCCAGTCGGCGAAGAGCGCCGCCCCCGCCTGCTCGGACGGCACGTGCCCGGCCACGACCAGGCCCTTCGGCGCGCCTCTGCCGGTCGTGCCGAGGTGCGCGGCGTCCAGCGCGTACGACTGCGTCTCCCACTCGTGCGCCTCGCCCACGACGACGACGTCCACGTCGGCGCGACGCAGCAGCGCGCGGTTGCGCGCGAAGCCGCGGAACCCCAGGTCCAGGCCGACGCGCCGCACGAGCTGGTCCGGGTCGCCCACGTAGCGGGCCGTGCGCGCGCCGAGCGCCGTCGCGACGTGCGCGGCCAGCTCGCCCAGCGTCGTCGGCCCGACCTCGCAGACCGACGCCCCCTCCGCGGCGGGGTCGAGCGACCAGCCCAGCGCGCGGGCCGTGCCCTCGTCGACGCCGTCCGGGCGCCGGTCGTGCCAGGCGTCGTGCGCCCGCCACACGACGAGGCCGTGGTCGGCGACGAACGCGCGCTTGGCCGCGAGCACCGGGTCGCCCTCCGCCTCCAGGTCGGGCACCGCGGCCCCCGTGTGGTCGTAGTCGGGCGGCTCGTGCGTGACGACGACGTTCGCCCCGGCCGCGACCGCGCGCTCCAGCACCTCGAGCGTGGCCAGCGTCGTCACCGCGACGCCGCGCACCAGGGTGCCGGGGTCGCCGACGACCAGGCCGTCGACCGTCGTCGGTCGCGGCGTCACGGCCAGCGCAGCCGCCGCGCGGGAGGCCAGGCACGCGGCGGTGAGGGTCGGGTCGTGGGGGCGCGTCGTCACGGCGTCACGGTAGCCGCCGCCTCCCACGCCCTCACGGCCGGCCGAGCAGCCCCGGCGGGGCGGTGAGGTCGTCCAGCACGTGCTCGGCCCGCGGCAGGGAGTCGTCGTCGGCCTGCCGGGCGAACTTGCCGGTGCGCACCAGCACCGTGCGGACCCCGGCGGCGAGGCCCATCGCGACGTCGGACGACCGGTCGTCGCCCACCACCCAGGTGCGGTCGGGTGCGGGTTCCGGGTGGACCGTGCCGAGCGCGAGCCGCAGGAACTCCGTGCTCGGCTTGCCCAGCGTGCGCGCCGTGACCTCCGCGCCGTGCTCGATCGCGGCGACCACCGACCCGGTGTCGAGCGCGGGCCGGCCGCCCCGCAGGAACCAGCGGCCGTGCTGCAGCGCCAGCAGCTCCGCGCCGCCGAGGACCGCGCGGAACGCGGCGTCGAGGGCGGGGTAGTCGAGCTCGTCGTGCACGTCGCCGACCAGCACGTGCGTGGGGTCGTCCTCCGCCCCGACGACGTCGAGGCGCGCGGCGAGCTGGTCGCGGACGGCAGCCGTGGCAAGCACGTGCACCCGCGCGCCCGTCCCCTCGAGGTCCGCGACCGCGGCGTCGACCGGGGTGAACAGCTCGGTCGCGTCGAGGCGAAGGCCCATCCCCCGCAGCCGCGCGACGATCGAGGCCGAGTCCTGCGAGTCCGTGTTCGTGACGAACCGGACGGCGTGGCCGTCGTCGCGCAGCGCGGTGACGGCGTCGTCGACCCCGGGCACGAGGCGGTCGCCCTCGTAGACCGTGCCCTGCAGGTCGAGCAGGACGGCGTGCCCGGTCACGGCCGCACTCCCCCGGCCGCGACCGGGCCCGGCACCCGCAGCGCCCCGGCGCGCAGCAGGTCGCGGACCCGTGCCGCGAGGCCGCCGGGCGACGCGGCGTCGTCGCGCAGGACGGCGTCGTCCGCGGTCCCGCCGACCTCGGCGGCGAACGCCGCGTGCATGGCCCGCGTGGCGTCGGGGTCGTCGAAGCCGTGCCCCGTGCGCGCGCCCACGCGGGCGAGGCACACGCCGACCGGCGGCAGCAGGACGGCGCGGTGCACGGCGACGCCGGCGTCCGCGGCGCGGGCCGCGAGATCCTCGGCGGCGTCCTGGTGCAGCACGCCGTCGTAGACCACCCAGGCGTCGGAGCGCGCGAACTCGACCGTCGCGGCGAGCGCGGCCCGGCCCGCCGGCGCGGTCTGGGCCGCGGCCTCCGGGAGCCACGGGTCGACGGCGCCGCGTCGCCAGCGCCCGAAGAACCAGTCGGCCTCGAGGAGCACGGAGGGGTCGAGCAGGTCGGCCAGCTCCCCCGCGACGGCGGACTTCCCCGATCCCGGAGGTCCCGTCACCACGACGACGTCGCCCACGGCGGCCTCAGAGGATCCCGCGCGCGCGGCGGCGCTCGCGCCACCGCTGCACCTCGCGCTCGACGTCGCGCGTGGGCGTCACGACCGGCGGGCCGCCGAGCAGCTGCCGGCGGGCGTCGACGACCCGCGCGTTGAAGTCCTCGACGATCGCGCGGACGCGCCCCTCCTCGGGCTCGCGGTCGAGCGTCTCGTCCAGCTCGGCGTCGTCGCGGCGCAGCTGCGCGGCCGGCAGGACGCCGGTGATCTGCTCGCGCTCGACCAGGTTCTTGAGCCACCAGTCGGGGTCGTGCGTGCCGCGCAGCCCGGGGATGGGCTTGCCGGCCAGCGGCAGGTCGTCGAACTCGCCGCGGCGGATCGCCTGGTCGACGACGGTGTCCACCCACAGCGCGCGGTCGTCCATGCGCCGGCGGGGCTGCGCGGCCGAGCGGTCGGCGCCGCCGGTCTCCGTGCCCGGGTCCGCGGCCTCGTCCGCCGCGATCTCGCGGTCCACCTGGTACTGCGCGGCCCGGCGCGCGGGGTCGCTCGGGTCGTCGCGGCGGCGTCGGAACATCGGCATCCCCTCGGGTCGTCTCCGCCCAGCCTAGGCGCGGACCGACCGACCACGGCGGTGGGCGACCCGGCATGATGGCCGTATGAAGGTCTCCCGCCGCAGCCACGTGCCGCCGTTCGCCGTCATGCAGGTGCTGGCCACGGCGAACGAGCGCCGCGCGGCCGGGCACGACGTGCTCAACCTGTGCGCGGGCGAGCCATCCACCGGGGCGTCGGACGTGGTGCGGGAGAAGGCGGCGGAGCTGCTGCGCACCGCGGACCTCGGCTACACCGAGTCGATGGGCGTGCCCGCGCTCAGGCGCGAGATCGCCGGGCACTACCGGCGGTGGTACGACGTCGACGTCGACCCGTCGCGCATCGCCGTGACGACCGGGTCGAGCGGCGGGTTCCTGCTCGCGTTCCTCGCCGCGTTCGACGTCGGCGACCGGGTGGCGCTGGCCCGGCCCGGCTACCCGGCGTACAAGAACATCCTCGCGGCGCTGGGCTGCGAGGTGGTGGAGCTCGACTGCGGCCCCGACACCCGGTACCAGCCCATGGTCTCCCAGCTCATGGAGGCGTACTACGAGGGCGGGCTGGACGGCCTGGTCGTCGCGTCGCCCGCCAACCCGACGGGCACGATGCTGCCGCCCGCGGAACTGGCCGCGCTCGCCCGCTGGTGCGACGAGCACGACGTCCGCCTGATCAGCGACGAGATCTACCACGGCATCGCCTACTCGGCCGATGTACAGCAGGCCACCGCCGCGATGTACACGGGCTCCGGTGCGGTGGTGGTCAACTCGTTCTCCAAGTACTGGGCCATGACCGGGTGGCGGCTGGGCTGGCTCGTGCTGCCCGACGAGCTGGTCGGCCCCGTCGACGCGCTCGCCGGCAACGTCGCCCTCTCGCCCCCGGCGCTGGCGCAGCACGCCGGCGTCGCGGCCTTCTCCCCGGCCGGCTACGCCGCCGCGGCCGACAACGTCGCCCGGTACGCGGCGTCGCGCGCCGCCCTGCTCGACCGCGTGGACGAGCTCGGCTGGCGGCCCGTCGCGCCCGCCGACGGCGCGTTCTACCTGTACGGGAACGTCGCGGGCTTCCGCGACGCCGTCGGCGGCGACTCGGTGACCTACTGCCGCCGCCTGCTCGCCGAGGCCGACGTCGCGATCACCCCCGGCGCGGACTTCGACGTCGTGGGCGGCGGCGACTGGGTGCGCCTCTCCTTCGCCGCGGCACCCGACGTCGTCTCCCGCGCCGTCGACCGCATCGTCGCCTGGCACCGCACCCTCTGACGACGAGGGAGCAGGTCGCGCACCGGTCGTGGGTGCGAGACGCCGCATCGTGCGGGAGGCTCGCACTACCTCACGGGGTGCCGGCGCTCCCTCGGCCGGCCCGGTGCTACCTCGCGGACGGAGGACGGATGATCCGGCTGGTGACGGCGAACGTCCAGCACGCCCTGGTGGACGGCAGGCAGGTGGACCTCGACCGGCTCGGGGCGGCGCTGGCCGCGCTGGACGCCGACGTGGTGGCGCTGCAGGAGGTGGACCACGGCCAGGTCCGGTCGGACGGTGAGGCGCAGGCGTACCGGGTCGCCACGGCGCTCGGGATGCCGGAGCACCGCTTCGTCCCCGCCGTCCGCGGGCCGCTCGACCCGGCGTGGCGCCGTCGTCGGGCCCCCCGGACGACCGAGGGCGACGACGGCCGCCTCCCCGCCCCGCCCGGCTACGGCATCGCGCTGCTGAGCCGCCACCCGGTGCGTGCGTGGCACGCCATGCGCCTGCCCGGCCTGAACCTCCCGGGGCTGCCGCCGCTGGGCCTCGACGAGCCGCGCGTCGCCGTCGCGGCCGCCGTGTCGACCCCCGACGGCCGGCTGACCGTCGCCGCCACGCACCTGTCCCAGCGCGAACCGTGGAAGGGCGCGCAGCTGCGGCGGCTGCGGCGGCGGCTGCGGCACGCGCCGCGCCCGCTGGTGCTGCTGGGCGACCTCAACACGCGCGGCGACCTGCCCGCCCGGCGCACCGGCTGGCGTGAGCTCGTGCACGTGCCGACCTATCCGCGTACGCGGCCCTGGATCCGGATCGACCACGTGCTGGCCGACGGCCCGGTGGCCGCGGCCGGCGCGGCACGGGCCGTGGACCTCGGGGTCAGCGACCACCGCGCCGTCGTGGTCGACGTCGCGCTCGGCGAGGAGGCGGCATGACCGACGTGCCCACCGGGGGCGTCCCGGACCGCGGGCACGGCCGCCCGGAGACGCCGGAGCAGCGCTCGGACCGGAACTGGAACGAGCTGCTGCAGGAGCTGCGCGTCATGCAGACGGGCGTGCAGATCCTCACCGGCTTCCTGCTGATCCTGCCGTTCCAGAGCCGCTTCGCGGACCTGGACGACGTGCAGCGCACGGTGTACCTCGTGCTCGTGCTCGTGTGCGTGGCCACGACGGGGCTCCTCGTCGCCCCGGTCGCGCTGCACCGGGCGCTGTTCCGCAAGCACCTCAAGCGCTCGGTGGTGACCGGGGGCGACCGGATGACGCGCGCCGGCCTGGTGCTCCTGGCGATCGCGCTGGCGGGCACCGCCGAGCTGGTGTTCGACGTCGTCCTGGGCCGCACGGCGGGGATCGTCGTGGGCACCGCGTCGGCGGTCGTGCTGCTCAGCCTGTGGGCGGTCGTGCCCGCGATCGTGCGGCACCGCCGGGAGTGACGCGGGGCTCGGACCCGCGTCAGGCGGCGAGGTCGACGCGCTCCTGGCGCGGCAGCTCCGCGACCTCGGCCACGGGTGCGGCGTCCAGGGTCTCGGCGTGCAGGGTCTCGGCGACGAGGGCGCCGGCGGTCGGGTCCGCCGAGCCGTCGACGACGGCCGCGGCGTGCGGGTCGCCGGTCGCCTGGACGGCGGCGAGCTGAGCGGCGGCGGCTCGCTCGGCGCGACGCGTGCGGGCGATGGTGCGCATCGCGAAGGCGCCGATGATGACGGCGGCGACGTTCGCGAGGGCGGACGGCCAGATGCCGTTCATGATCGCGATGAGGAGCATCACGGCCGCGCCGGCGAAGTTGGCCAGCTGGAACTGGATGCCGTCGGCCGTCCAGCGGCCCTTGCTCACCATGCCGTAGGCGAGGACGACGGCGATGGCGCCGACCCACCCGAGGGCAGTAATCACGGTCAGCAGGGAGATCGTCATGACGGGCACCTCCGGGGGGTCGGCGTGGCACACGTGTGCCACGGGAAGGAAGAACTGAGGATGTGTGGGACGCCGCCCCCGAGAACCGGGAGCCGGAGAGTCCGGCCGGCGTCGAAACGATTCTGCAGCACGATCTGCGTTCAGCACAATCAAATCCTTCTCCGACCGGCAGTTAGTATCTCTACATGGCTACAGACCCACGGAGACTTGCCTTCCTCCTTGCCGTGCACCGCGCCGGGGGCGTGCTCGCGGCAGCAGACCTTCTGCATGTCACCCCGTCCGCGGTGTCGCAGCAGATCGCCCGGCTCGAGGCCGAGGAGGGCATCGCCGTCCTCGACCGCGGTCCGCGAGGCGTCACCCTCACCCCCGCGGGCCGCGTGCTGGCCGAGGCGGGCGAGCGGATCGAGGCCGAGCTGCTCGAGGCCCGGCAGGCGATCGCCGGGCTCGGCGAGGGGGTGAGCGGCAAGGTCGTGCTGGGCGCCTTCCAGACGGGCATCCGCGCCGTCGTCGCCCCGATGCTCCTGGACCTGGCCGAGCAGTACCCCGCCGTCGAGGTGGACGTGCGCGAGCACGAGCCGGCGGAGGCGATCCGGATGCTGCGCGCCGGCGACCTCGACGTCATCCTGCTCGAGCGCGACGCCGACATGGACTCCCCCGCCCCCCGCGGCGTGCACGACGTCCCGCTGCTCGACGAGCCGTGGTGCGTCGTCGTGCCCGCGGGCCTGCCCATGCCCGAACGCCTCGACGACCTGGCGAACCTGCAGTGGGTGGGCGCGGAGCCCGACACCGCGTCCGACCGCGCGCTGCGCCGCCTGGCCCGCACGCTGGGCGCGACCGTCAGCCAGCGGCACGCCTTCTTCGACTTCGACACGGCGCTCTCGCTCGTCGCGGCGAACCAGGGCGTGGCGATGCTTCCCGCGCTCGCGCTGCAGGGCGGGGACGTGCCGGAGGGCGTCGAGGTCGCGCGTCTCGCCGGTCTCGGCACCCGCCGCATCGTGGCGCGGCACCGCGCCACGCGGCACGAGCCCGGCCCGGCCGTGCGGGCCGTCGTCGACGCGATGGTCGAGGTGACCCGCGACCTCGAGCTCGGCTGACGGTCGCCCTCGCGCGCGACGCCGCAGGTCCCCGGCGCGCGACCCGGCGGCACCGCTTCTAGCATCGCGAGCATGAGCGACACGACGTCGGGCTCGGGCGGGTCGTCGGGTGCGGGGGCCGCTCCCCTGTCCGACCGGACCTTCGGCGTCGCGCGCCGCCTCTGGGGCCTGGTCTACCTGCGCGCGCTCCTGTACCTGGTGGCCGGGATCGTGCTGTTCGCGAACCCCGACCGCGGGCTCGTCTGGGTGCGGTGGCTCGTCGGCCTGGTGATCGTCGCCCAGGGTGTGCTGCTCACCGTCGAGGGCGCCCCCACCAAGCGGTCGGGCCGCCCGCAGGGCGCGGGCGACGAGATCAGCTGGCGCTTGATCGCGGGCGTCGTCAGCCTCCTCGCGGGCGTCCTCATCATCGTGTGGCCGTCCATGAGCGGCCCGGTGCTGTACCTGGTCGTGGCGGTGTGGGCGTGCGCGGCCGGCGTGGTCGGCGTCATCGGCGCGCTGCGCGGGCGGGCGCTGCGCACGACGTCGTGGGACTGGCAGCTCGTCAACGCGGTGCTGTGGATCGTGCTCGGCCTGGTCATGCTGCTGCGGCCCAGCTCGGACGTCGCGACGGGGGCGCAGCTGCTGGCGCTCTACCTGCTGCTCGCCGGCGCGGTGCTGGTCGTGGGCGCGTTCGCCACCGGCACGCGCGCCCGCGACGCCCGCAAGGCCCGGGAGGGCACCGAGGCCGGGTAGGATCGGCCGCGTCACACCGCAGCCCCGGCTGCCCCACAACGCGGCCGCACCCCCGGGTGCGGTTGCCACATAGCCGCTCGAACCGCGACGGGAGAGCTCGCGCCGTGCCCCGCAAGGTGGCCGGCCGGCGCCGAAGGAGCAACCCTCCCCGGGAATCTCTCAGGCATCCGTACCGTCACGGCGAGGCAACTCTGGAAAGCGGCCCTGCTCCGTCCTCGTGACGGCGCGGGCCCACCGACGGTGCAAGTCGGCGCGCCCCGTCGACGTCGTAGGTCACGTCTGCGACGACGCCATGGCGGACCGGCAAAACTCTCAGGTCGACGCGCGCGCGTCCGATGACAGAGCGGGGAGGACCCGCCAGTCCCCGCCTGCCCGGCCCGACCCTCGGAGCTCCGACGTGACCACCCTCCCGGACGACTCGCCCGCGAACCTCTCGGGCGCCCTCCTCGGCATCGACCCCGACGTCTTCGCCGACCGGCACGTGGGCCCGCGCGGCCGCGAGGTCGCCGCGATGCTCGAGACCCTCGGCCACGCGAGCCTCGACGCCCTGGTGGACGCCGCCGTCCCCGCGTCGATCCGCACGGACCGCCCGCTGGACCTGCCGGCCGCCCGCTCGGAGGCCGAGGTGCTCGCCCACCTGCGCGACCTCGCGGGGAAGAACCAGGTCAAGCGGCAGATGATCGGCCTGGGCTACTACGGCACCACCACTCCCCCGGTGATCCGCCGCAACGTGCTCGAGTCGCCCGCCTGGTACACGGCGTACACGCCGTACCAGCCCGAGATCTCGCAGGGTCGCCTCGAGGCGCTGCTCAACTTCCAGCAGGCCGTCGAGGACCTCACGGGCCTCGGGATCGCCGGCGCGTCGCTGCTCGACGAGGCCACCGCCGTCGCGGAGGCCGTGGCGCTGATGTGGCGCGCGTCGCGCGCGAAGAGCGGCTACGTCGTGCTCGACGCCGACCTGTTCCCTCAGAGCCTCTCGGTCACGCGCGGCCGCGCGGAGGCCATCGGCCTGCCGGTGGTCGTGGTCCGGCTCGACGACGGCCTGGCGGCGGGGCTCGACGCGTTCGTCGCCGCCGGCGGCACCCTGCCCGACGGCGACCTGGTGGGCGTCGTGGTGCAGCAGGCCGGCGCGTCCGGCCGCGTGCTGGACGCGCGCGGCGTCGTCGCGGAGGCCAAGGAACGGGGCGCCCTGGTCACGGTGGCCGCGGACCTCCTGGCCCTCACCCTGCTGACCTCCCCCGGCGAGCTGGGCGCGGACGTCTCGGTCGGCTCGGCGCAGCGCTTCGGCGTCCCGCTGTTCTACGGCGGCCCGCACGCCGCCTTCATGGCGGTCCGCAAGGGCCTCGAGCGCCAGCTCCCCGGCCGTCTGGTCGGCGTCTCGACCGACGCCGACGGCGCCACGGGCCTGCGCCTCGCGCTCGCCACCCGCGAGCAGCACATCCGCCGCGAGAAGGCCACGAGCAACATCTGCACGGCCCAGGCGCTGCTCGCCATCGTGGCCTCGATGTACGCCGTCTACCACGGCCCCGACGGCCTCCGCGCGATCGCGGAGCGCACCCACGCCCGCGCCGCCGCCGTCGCGGCGGGCCTGCGCGCGGCGGGCGTCACGGTCGAGCACGACGTCTTCTTCGACACCGTCCGCGCCGTCGTCCCCGGCCGCGCACAGCAGGTCGTCGCCGCAGCCGCCGACGCCGGCTACAACCTGTACAAGGCCGACGCCGACCACGTACAGATCGCGTGCGACGAGACCACCACACAGTCAGACGTCGGTGCAGTCCTCGCCGCCTTCACGCGAGTGCTGACGAACGCCGACGCGGTGCAGGGAGCGGGGAGGTCGGAAACCCCTCGCGCGGACGTAGACCTTCCCGAAGTGGAGGGCGCCCAGGCGCCCGTGAACGCGTCCGCGCGAGGGGTTTCCGACCTCCCCGCGGCCGTGACCCGAACGACGCAGTACCTGCAGCACCCCATCTTCCACATCCACCGCAGCGAGACCTCGATGCTCCGCTACCTGCGGTCCCTCAGCGACAAGGACCTGGCGCTGGACCGCACGATGATCCCGCTGGGCTCGTGCACGATGAAGCTCAACGCGACGGCGGAGATGGAGGCCATCAGCTGGCCGGGCTTCGCGGACATCCACCCGTACGTGCCCGCTGACCAGGCGCTGGGGTACGCGGAGCTGGTGTCCACGCTGGAGGCGCAGCTCGCGGAGATCACGGGGTACGCGGGGGTGTCGGTGCAGCCGAACGCGGGCTCGCAGGGGGAGTTCGCGGGGCTGTTGGCGATCAAGGGCTACCACCGGTCGCGGGGCGAGGAGCACCGCGACATCGTGCTGATCCCGGCGTCGGCGCACGGCACGAACGCGGCGTCCGCGGCGCTGGCGGGGCTGCGCGTGGTGGTCGTGGCGACGGCGGACGACGGCGAGATCCAGCTGGACGACCTGCGGTCGAAGCTGGCGCAGCACGGGCCGCAGGTGGCCGGGATCATGATCACGTACCCGTCGACGCACGGCGTCTACGAGGAGCACGTGCGCGAGGTCTGCGACCTTGTACACGATGCAGGCGGTCAGGTGTACATCGACGGGGCGAACCTCAACGCGCTGGTCGGTCTGGCGCGGCCGGGGGAGTT
Source organism: Isoptericola sp. NPDC057391 (assembly GCF_042668085.1). NCBI lineage: Bacteria > Bacillati > Actinomycetota > Actinomycetes > Micrococcales > Promicromonosporaceae > Isoptericola > Isoptericola sp. NPDC057391. The sequence goes on from NZ_JBHVBO010000012.1 coordinate 49,204, forward strand.
CGGCGGCGACGTGTCGCACCTCAACCTGCACAAGACGTTCTGCATCCCGCACGGCGGCGGCGGCCCGGGCGTGGGCCCGGTCGCGGTGGCGGCGCACCTGGTGCCGTTCCTGCCGGCGGACCCGACGCCGGGGGTCGGCGCGCAGGACGGCATCGCGCCGGTGAGCGCGGCGCCGCACGGGTCGGCGGGCATCCTGCCGATCTCGTACGCCTACCTGGCGCTGATGGGCCCGGACGGGCTCACGGAGGCGTCGAAGGCCGCCGTCCTCACCGCCAACTACGTCGCGAAGCGGCTGGACCCGTACTTCCCGGTGCTCTACACGGGCGAGAACGGCCTGGTGGCGCACGAGTGCATCCTCGACCTGCGGCCGATGACCGCCGAGACCGGCGTGACCGCGGAGGACGTGGCCAAGCGCCTCATCGACTACGGCTTCCACGCGCCGACGATGTCGTTCCCGGTGGCGGGCACGCTCATGGTGGAGCCCACCGAGAGCGAGGACCTGGCCGAGCTCGACCGCTTCGTCGACGCCATGATCGCCATCCGCGGCGAGATCGACCGGGTCGCGGCGGGGGAGTGGACCGTGGACGACAACCCGCTGCGGCACGCCCCGCACACCGCGGCGAGCGTCGTCGCCGACGAGTGGACGCACCCGTACTCCCGCGAGCTCGCCGCCTACCCGGTGCCGAGCCTGCGGGCGGCGAAGTACTGGTCGCCCGTGCGCCGCATCGACGGGGCCAAGGGCGACCGCAACCTCGTGTGCGCCTGCCCGCCGCTGGAGTCCTACGCGGAGCCGGCCCCCACCCACTGACCCGTTGTGGGTGGGCTCGTGGCCCAGTTCTCGCCTCGAAGAGGGCCACGAGCGCACCCACAGCGACGACCGTGCACCACGAAGGGAGCCTCGATGGCCGAGGACCAGCAGGACAAGACCACGCCGCTGCACGACGAGCACGTCGCGCTGGGCGCCAGCCTCACCGGCTTCGGCGGGTGGCTGATGCCGCTGCGGTACACCTCCGACCTCGCGGAGCACCGCGCGGTGCGGGAGGCCGCGGGGCTGTTCGACCTGTCGCACATGGGGGAGATCCACCTCGAGGGGGCCGGGTCCGGCGCCGCGCTCGACGCCGCGCTGGTCGGCAACGCGAGCGCGATCGGTGTCGGCCGGGCGCGGTACTCGATGATCTGCGCCGAGGACGGCTCCGTGCTCGACGACCTCATCGTGTACCGCCTGGCGGACGAGCACTTCCTCGTCGTCGCGAACGCGGGCAACGCGCCGCGCGTCGCGGCCGAGCTGGTCGCACGGTCGGCCGGCTTCGACACGGTCGTCACGGACCGCTCGGCCGAGACGGCCCTGGTCGCGGTGCAGGGCCCGCAGGCCGAGGAGATCGTCGCGTCGCTCACCGCCGACGGCGACGTCGACACGGTGCGCGGCATGAGGTACTACGCCTCCGCGGAGGCCACGGTCGCGGGGATCGGCGTGCTCGTGGCCCGTACCGGGTACACGGGGGAGGACGGGTTCGAGCTCTTCGTGCCGGCCGACCGGGCCGTGGAGCTCTGGCGGGCGCTGCTCGCGGCGGGGGAGGGGCGCGGCCTGGTCCCCGCGGGCCTGTCCGCGCGCGACTCCCTGCGGCTCGAGGCGGGCATGCCGCTCTACGGGCACGAGCTCGACCAGACGACCACGCCGTACGAGGCGGGCCTCGGCCGCGTCGTGAAGCTCGACAAGACCGACGCCGCCGGCGCACCGCTGCCGTTCGTGGGCCGCGACGCCCTCGCGGCGCGCGCCCAGAGCGCTCCGGCGCGCGTCCTCGTCGGCCTGCGCGGGGAGGGCCGCCGCCCCGCCCGCGCGGGGTACGACGTCGTGCAGCGCGGCCTCGACGGCGCGGTGGGTGCCGTCGTCGGTCATGTGACGTCCGGCGCGCCGTCGCCGACGCTCGGTTACCCGGTCGCGATGGCGTACGTGACGCCCGAGGTGTCCGCCGAGGGCACCGAGCTGGCCGTCGACGTGCGCGGGCGCGCCGAGCCCTTCGTCGTCGTGCCGCTGCCCTTTTACAAGCGGTCGTAGGACGATCGTCCTGACCTCGCTCTGAGCCCGACCGCCGTCCAGCACGCAGAACCCCCGAAGGAGCAGTCCCCATGGCCGACTTCCCCGAGAACCTCCGCTACTCCGCCGAGCACGAGTGGGTGGACGATGCGTCGCCCGCCACGATCGGCGTCACGTCCGTCGCCGCCGACGCGCTGGGCGACGTCGTCTACCTCGAGCTCCCCGAGGTGGGCGCGACGATCGAGGCGGGCGCCGTCGTCGGCGAGATCGAGTCCACCAAGTCCGTCTCGGAGCTGTACTCGCCGGTGAGCGGCACCGTCGTCGAGGTCAACCAGTCGGCCGTGGACGACCCGGCCGTGGTGAACTCCGACCCGTTCGGCGCGGGCTGGCTCTTCAAGGTGGACGTGACCTCCCGCGGCGCCCTGCTGACGGCCGACGAGTACGCCGCACAGGCCGGCTGACGCCTTCGCCGCACTCCGTGACCGAATCGTGATCATCGGGCCCGAAATGCGTTGATTGCCTGGGATAACCGCGCTGACCTGCGACGACACGGCCGGCCGCGCCCTTCGACGGGGCGCGGC